>PFPO01000072.1 GCA_002793075.1 Candidatus Komeilibacteria bacterium CG_4_10_14_0_2_um_filter_37_10 | reverse complement strand
GTAAAATATCAAATTGTTTATCAACATTACTCTGGAATTTTAAATCTGTGGACCGGACTTTATCTTTTTTTAGGAATTCTTTTCTTATAGGAATTCTTATTAAATATGAATAAGTTTTTAGATGTTCTCTAACTAAAGGTTCTAAAATTTTAGTTCTTCCAAATTTATTAACATAATAACAATATCCGTCGAGAACACTTCTGTCGCTTACGAGTGTTTCGCATTTTTCTTCTGCTTCTATTTCCTTGATTATCTGGCTTAAAATTATCCATATTTGGGATTTTTTTGTAGTATTTTCATTTAAAGGAAAAGGGCAGCTTCTTGCAACCTCACCCAGAAACCCTGCATCAATACCTTGTTTTTTTAATTTGCTCACAAGTTCATGTGCTAATGTTGTTTTTCCTGTTCCATGAGTCCCAATAAATGCTATTTTCATATAAATTAGGCTAGATTTTTAGTTGATTTTTAACAATACCATATAAATTAAACTATGTCAATAGCTTAAATACTTAATTGACCACTTGACCGTTATTTGGTTGAATTTGATCCGTTGATAAATCATTATCGATACTACCAATTGATTGGGTTAACGGTTGACTGTCAAAGCTGCTAGTGGCTACCAAATCAATATTTCTAACTAACTCCATAGTCTTACCCAAATCATTGATTGTTGGTTTAATTTCCAAATATAAATTCAACCGTGTTTCAGTGTCATTATTACGATCGTACTTATCTATGATCCACACAATATTTCCATTACTCTCAATTCGACCTAGGGAGGTATTATAATCAATCATTGTAACTTGGGGATTTAATATAACCTTCGCTAGCATCTGTTGCATGTTACCAATAGTTGGTGCTACCTGAATGCTTAGCCAATAGCGCGTGCTTTTGTTCACTTTTGGTGGCAAGGGACCAATGCCAATCTGTTCGCCGGTTGGTGTGTGATAATATAATTTAGCATCAACAGATAAACTTGGTGTCACTGTTAAATAATATAGTTTACTTCTGAGAAAATGACTTTGTTGATTTTCTTGCCAACTAAATTCGCTGGTTATTGCTATCTTGTTAGTACTTTCACCATTGGTGTTTGATATAATAAATTCAAAAGGTAAATAATTTTCACTTTGCGCTTGCAAAATCGGTATGTTTAATGTGCTCGGGGTAAAATTAGCTTCAACTCCCAGCCCTTGTGATTTCATATTAATAGTAACATTATATAAATCTTTTTTCTCACGATTAAAATAATATAATCTTCCAGAATATTTTTGACCAACAAAATACTGCTTACTCTCGGTTAATAATAAATCTAATACCACTTGTAAATTATTAGTTTGCACCGCTAAGTCCTGCCAGTTTTGTTCATAAAAAATATCATCGTTACCGATTGCTGTAGCCAGACCTAAGTGTGCTATATCATTTTTATCCGTTTGTAATCGGGCCTTGATCTGGACATTTTTTGGACTGTTGGCAGCTATTTTGTTAACTAATAACTGATAATCATTTTTAACTGTCAAGGCGGGATCAATAAAATACCAATCCGCTGTCGGATACAATCTTATTCTTGCTTGATCAATAGGGTATACTGATTTATTCTCCAATAAAATATTAATTATAAACGAATTGCCACTATATACTTGTTGTGGTGCCTCGATACTGATCTGCAGAGCGCTACTTGTAAACTTAATATCTGATCTAACTATTTTATTATGTGGCCAATTTTCTTGGCCATAATGCCAAGTTATTGCCCAGGGAATATTTTCCGCAACCGTTGCCCACTGCCAACCAATCAATATTATTTCACCACTGGCCCCCGCCGGTAAATCCCCCAACTGAATAATATTGTTTTTACTAATAAGTTCTTGATTGTTCTGTTGAGCAAATTTAAAATGATAACCACCAGGATCATCAATACTAAGATAACTGCCAACTAATGTTGTTTTATTTTTATTATGAAAGGTAACACGCAGCTGATAATCCTGACCACTAACCAGTTCCCCTACTGGACGGAGTTGCAAATCTAAATATTGATTACTAGTTAAAGGATGATGCCACCAAAATAGTAATTGAGCAAACAACAAAATCACTAAAGCAATCACACCCAAATCAATCCACAGCCAATGACGTCTTTGCTGATAAAGCGCCCGATAACGAATCGGTGTATAGTTAACAAAAATATTTACCACGCCACGGTTAACAAAACTACCAAAACGATACAAAACGCTTCGATTGTCCACAACCACTGCTTCTTCTTTTATTTTTTGCTCATTATTATCCATATTCACACTTTAATAATAGTCGTTTTAATTTACCAAGTAAACACATCGCGAGTACCAAATAAAATCTCGGTTCTGCCATCGTGGTCAATATCACTAGCCAGTAAATCAATATCGCTTTTACTCTGCTGTGTCCAGCTACTGGTAACTTGATTTTTATTATTTAATATTTGCATTAAAATTTTATTACCTTGTTTTTTCATCACTAGTAAATCATCGCTCTTATTACCATCAAAATCACCGACAGCAATCTGTAAACCACCGCGATATTTAGCATCACCAATCATCACCCCTGGTCTTAATAATCTACCGCGATCATTAAAATATTTAATTTGCGGTCCTCCAGCACTACTGGGTGTCGCCACAATTTCCGGCCAACCATTATGATCAATATCACCAACAGCGATATTGACGCCACCCTTAAACTTAGCATCAAAAGCCTGCCAACTTTTCAATTCTTTTCGTGTTTGATAACTATAAATTTTAATGGTTGAGCCTCCCTGATTCTGCGCCGTAATAATTTCATCTTGCTGATCATTATTGATATCAGCAACAATCATATTGATACTTCCTTGGTATTTATTAGTAAAGGGATATATTTTATCGGTTAGTACCTTTTCGCCACTCATAATCTGCCACCAGTTTTGCTGAGTAATAACCCGCTCTAATTGCTGATCTTTATTTAAATCTTTCTTGATAATTTTATATCCTCCGGCTATTCCTTTGTCATAAGCAAAAAAGCCTGCTCGTTTTTCTTGTCCACCGGATTGATAAGCAGTTATAAAACTACCATTACGAAAAGATGTGCCATTGACTTCTAATATTCGTCGTAAAAGAATCAAACCGTCTTGACTGGGCAAAGTAACACTATTAACGATTTCACCGTTGTTAACCCGCTGATCTTGTTGACCATTAATTTTCTCATATTCACCGTCCAGTTCATACTCTTGAGGCTGGTTACTGGTATTTAGTAAAACCAATCCTTGTTCATAGTCACGCGACCAAATACTATAATCACCATTCTGCGCTGTCGCGCTATTTGTAGCCAATCCTAAATTCTGATCATATTCATCGTACCACCACAAACTAGCATGATCTTGATCACCATAATCAAAACTGTAATAACTATCCAATAATAAAGCACTGCTCAAACCATAGCGCAGTAAACGATAGCTCGTGGGTTTATTTTGATTATTGGCATTACTATTAATTACGACAGTTGTTGGTTTCTGATAAATGTTTTGTTGTTTTATAACATCTCGGTAATTACTCGACCAACTACCACCATAGACATTCGGCCAACTCTCATACATACGACCATTAACTAAGTCAGTATAAACACTGCTGCTATTAACAATTATAACTTGCTGATTATTCAAATATTGACGAATATTAATTAATAATTTTCTCATACCCGCTTGCCACTCTTGATCAGTAATGTTTAATTGCGGATTGAGCCACTTAATCCCCGAGAAGCTGCCATCCACATAAACGCCGTCCCACAAATCACTGTTTAAAATATTATTAGCTAAATACTGTCCAACAAAATCAGTCCACCGCTGATCAGTGATATTAACCATCAAAGCTGCGGACCAAAACGATACCCGCTGACCATTGCTATCATAGAGCCATAGATTGTTATTATCCACATAATCATAAAAGTCGCGCCAAGGATTACCTTCCTGGGCTTGGGCATGAATCTTTTGTACTTCATTAGCTGACAAGTAAGCGAGAATTTTAACATCGGGATTTAGTTGTCTAATTTTCAGTAATGCCTCACGACTCGTTAACTGATTCTGCATATCCATAATCAATAAATCCCATTTGGCCAATTGCTGTGCTTCTTGATCATTAATCTGCCATTTCAAAAAATAGTTAGCTAATTGTCCATTACTGGATTGTGCTTGACCAAAAATTGGCCAACAAAAAAGTAATAATCCAATTACTAGCAAATATTTAATTAAATTATAATAAACTTTCATATATACTCATCAATTTTTGATAATAAATAGCAAAAGTATACTGCGAAAAACTGTTACTAGCGCCTTGTCGTAATTGTTCACGCAATTGCACCTGGGAACTTATTTTTTCAATATTTTGTTGCAGTGCCATCTGATCACCGCTCTTAAATAAGAGTCCATTGAACTGATCAATAACTAGCTCAGGTATACCACCAATATTACTAGCAATTACCGGGGTACCAGTTGCGAAGCTCTCCAAAATTACTAATGGGCAATTTTCTGGCCACTCCGAAGGAATAAGTAGTGCTCTGGCCTGACCAATAATTTTTGATATTTTATCAGAGCTCTGCTGGCCCAACCATTCAACGTTAGTTAATGCATATTGTTTTTGTAAACTTACTCTTGCTGGTCCTTCACCAACGATCACAAATCTTGACCGTGGTAATTGAGCTGCTACCTGTAATAATGTAGCAACTCCCTTTTCCTTACTGATACGACCAACGTAAACAAAATAATTTGTTGGTATATAATTCTGTGCTGAAGAAAATGTAAAATTTGGTAATATAATAATTTTATTTTGTGGATATACTAGCTGTAAACGACGAGCTAAATATTTGCTAGGACAAACAAAACAATCAATTTTTCGATAATAGTGTCGGTGCCAAAAATGAGCAACAATATCTACTAGTGAAGCTAAATAAGAGTCTTTGATCGCTTTATTTTTTAGTACCTGCCAATATAAATTCCTTTGCGGATCAAAAATCTGGTTTTGATGAAATAAATTATAATTAGGATTTATTAAATAATAATCATGAACAGTCATGACTGTCGGAATTCCTCTTTTTTTTAATAGACTAATAATTGATGGGGATAACTGATGATAGATATTGTGCAAATGGGCGATATCAGGTTGCCACTGTCTTAATAGTTTAGCTAAACGACAGCGTGCCTGCCAGCTATAAAACAAACGAAAAATCTTTTTGATCGCCGTCAGATCAAAATGCAACTGTCCAAAATTTAAATAATCCACAAAATATTTTTGGTCACTGGTTACTAAATTATTAGGGTGATGCATCGAAAAATAATGCATCTGGTGTCCTTGCTTCTCTAATTCTTGACCCAATTCTAAATAGTGACGATCAGCACCGCCCTGTAAATAATGAAATTTATTAATTAATAATATTTTCATTTGCTCAATATTTAATATATTTTTTAGCCTGACTGGCTAGGGCCATAGCAATACCAATAGGCAACCACATTTTTATCGAATAATAACCAGTATCAAACAACTGAAAAAATATTTGACCTACAGCTATAACTAAAGCAACCAAAGCAACTACGCGCCAGGGATTTTTACTATTCAGCGAACGATAGATTATCAATATCGTACCAATAATATATAGTAAGATACCACACCAAACTAACAAACCAATAATCCCCTGTTCCGGGAGAATCTTTAATATATAACCATGTTGCTCTACTGGCTGACCAAACTCCATAATAAAATACGGATCGCGACTGGCAATCGCTTGCCAGGTGCCAATACCAGTTCCTACCAAAGGGTGATCCAGAAACATTGACCAGGCTTTTTCCGTCATCGATAAACGCGCAGCATTAGAACTGAGAACAAAATCTGTTTGACCAAAAGTTAATAAATAAATAAACAGTGGTATTAAAGCGATAATTAAAATCCACCAATATTGCAAAATTACTGATCTTATTTTTCTTTGATAATAGCCGATGCCTAAAATTAACAGTTCCAAAGCTAGCGTTAACCACCCCGCGCGAGAAAAGGTTAATAAAATAATACCAATCATTAAAGCGACGGTTAAATAAAGCCAGCGACTAAATGATTCTTCCTGATACTTGTAAGCTAAAAGCCAAGTCAAAGGAAAAATAGCCAGTAAGCTTTCGGCTAATAAATTGTGACTGGCACCAAAAGGAAATAGACCCCACCAACTAAGCGGTGTTGCCATAGGAATAACGTGTCTGATTTCTGGCCACAGTAAAGATAACACTCCCATGATAGATAAAAATAATCCTACCGCACTCATACACCAAACAGCCGCCCATAACTTATTAGCTTTTTTTAGTAATTCTTGAGTCAAAAAATAATATAAAAGAAAATAGAAAATCCCAAAACGCCAGAAATATTTTAAACTTTCAGCTAACTGTTCTGGCCAAATATTTAGCAAGGATAAACTGCCGGTCAAAACTAATAGCAATAAACAGACTAAATTAATTTTTGCTTGTTGAGAAATTTGTATTTTCTTTTCCTGCCAGAGATAAATAATTTGCTGCCAAAACCAAACTATTCCCACGATGATAATTATTAAATCAGCATAAGGTATGTTTAATTCCCAACCAACCTGCCAGTAATTTTGATTGAAAGGATAAAGTAGTATCGCCAAACCAAACATCAATATTGGCCGGCGATAACTGACAATCAATAAGGCCAAAATAATCAAACAAAAATTAAGATAACTGATTGAAGGTAAAAATACTATCAATACTGCTAGGATGGCTATAATTAACCATTTTAGCAGTTCTAGGGCGTTTATTTGTAGTTTGTAGTCAGTGATACTCATAATTCTATTTTAATATAGAACTGTATCATAAAAAAAGGATTTTGTCAATACTGACAAAATCCTCTTGCTCATTGAGCTTGAATGGGAAAATAATTTGGTACCTGCCGCAAAATAGGGCTAGGTATTTTTTGATATCTATTACCTAGACCAGACATCGGCGTAATGGTTGGAATAAATCCCAACAGTGTCGCCTGATCAATACTGATCTTAGCTAACACCGGATTATCACCAGCCACCATGTCCATGGTAAAGATTTTAAATCTCTTTTCTGCAGGAATAGTCTGCCAAAAATTAACCAACTTGTTAAATTCCTGTGTACCGCCACCACAACCCTGTCGCGGAGTTACAAATTGCTGACCACCATTGAGATCAAACATAAATTGCTCTAGAATAATACCATCCACATCATCGGCAATGTAATAAATCAACTGTCCTGGTTCATTAACAACTAAAATTAAATTTGGATAGCGTTGTCTAATTTTTTTGATAAAATCAACACTCGCTACTAAATATTTATTCCAGTTACCCAGTAACAATTCAATATCACCAAAGGTATCCAGTAGCAATCCCTCACCGCCACGACTCATGGTCCAAGTAATACCGACGTTTAACACAAAATTCTGCCAATTAGTATCAGCGACATTCATGATCCAAGTACCAGAGAAATATGGATTGTTAAATAATCGCCAAGTACTATCAACGTCTTTCAGCCAAGCATGATACGTACGGTGTGCTTCTGATGCTTCCATAACAGCAATATACTGAAGACTGATCTTGGCCGGCATGTATTCCCACTTATCCATCCAACCGATAATATTTAGATCGTATAAATCTAAAGAATCAGTAATTCCCGGTTGACAGCAAGGTCCATAGTATTGGATATAGTTTTGCACTGCTTGCAGGTCATGCTTTTCCATACTGAACCAATCTTGCTTGGGTCGCATGAATTCATTACTCGGAGTACAGCCATTGAGCAGCAAAATAATAGTCATCACACTGACCAAATAAAATAGTCTTTTCACGAGAACACCTCTTTGTTTATTATATTTATTATATTAGTAAAGTTCGTTTCATAGTATCTTAACACAAAAAAAGAAGCCCGTCAAGATTTAATCTTGAGGGCTTCGAAAGTGAACTACTTCCTATTTGGAAGCGATGGTTTTGCCATCGTAGACAATTTGGAAGTTTTTAACGTTCTCACCGCGCCAATTATTGGTCACAGTGGAGCCGCTAATTTTTATATTAGCAGCACAGAATGATACGGTTTCTTTATCCAAATAAGAACCGTCACTCATTAATCCATTAAATAAATTAATGCCGTACTTAACGGGAATACGAATTGTTCGTTTCCCATCAGTATTCTGATGCGTCCATTCGGTTCCATCCCCCCAATATTGAACACAGCCAGCTGGTAAAATAACATCCATATATCCTTGCGGGACATTGTAGATATCACCAGTTTCATTCGGTGTTCCTAAATCGTTATCAGTATTTAACTCGGGCATATTGCCGGTTACCTCTGTCTCAACAGTAGCAGTTGGTATTTTTTCTGTTTTGCTTGGAATATTGACCGGAATAGCTGATGTTGAAGTCGGCATTTTAACAACAACTGTTAATGACTTTCTTTTCTTCAATTCTGCTAATTCTTTTCCTAGTGCGTTAACCTTTATTACCAGGGAGTCCTGTGGTGTTAATACGGAAACTGAATCTTTCTGATCCGGTTTTGTGCTATTACAGCCCTGACAATTAAATGGGCCGAAAAACATAAACAGTACGAACAAGATCAGAAGCACAATAACTACATAAGGTGCATACGTTTTCATTGGAACTTTTCCTTTTTTTGTTTTTGAAAATTTTTTAAAATCATGAAATAAATTATTGCTGACGCTGAATATTTAAACATCGTCTCTAACTACTAATAACACGTGTCATTAGCGCCAGCAATTGAAATGTGGTTACAAATAAATAACTAAGTAACTCAGCACTAAGAAGAATAATACAAAAATAATCAAATGAATGATAAATTTTTTATTCATATCAATTCTTTCTTAGGGTTTGGTACTAATTGCCAAAATAACATTATTGGTATCCTGTAGTACCACTTGATCCACTAATCTGAATTTGAAACGATATTTATTACTGGCATAAGTAATCAAGTGGTGTAACTTAAATCCACCATATGCAACATTGAGAAAACATGCAGTGGTATCAGGATTATTATACCCTTCAATCCGGCAAAATATTTCAATATTCTGCGCTAAGGCCACAATCGTACTGTATTCGGAATTGTTATCCGTCAGTACGAACTCTCGATTGCCATACTGCGAATCAAAGAGATACGCCTTAACTAACTCATACGATACAACCTTAGAAAGTGCTAATTTACCAAGCGTGGTTACGGAATCTAACAACTCTATAGTCCCACCGGCGTTGACTTGAAATCGGATATGACTACCAGAAATATTGGTCAGACGTAAATTACCAAATACTAACGAGTCAATACTGTTATTGCCTCCTCCTTCCCAGAAATCATATTTTTGAATTCCAGGTAAGGTCAGAAATTCATAGGCATAATAGCCAGGATCTGTCTGCCAAGAGACATTCACATTACGGAACCGAGTCATGGTTCCGTTCATGTAAAACGCACGACTGTTCGGAGCATAAATCCGAACCTTAATTCGTACTGTGTCCTTGACGTTGTTAGTACCCTGAATCAGAGATCCGGTAGGACTTACTCCAAAGTGGAAATATGGTCCTTCGTTTTCTGACATCGACCAATTCTGAGGTAGACTGCCAGCCAACTTAAATCCGTTCAGTAAAAAACCGCGAGGGGTCATTAATCTACCAACGTAGTTGGTTTTTTCATTCACTGCGGTTGTAATCCGCAATGAATCTTGGATCAAAACCTCTTTGGTTTCGGTCGCTGTTTGCGCGGTATTCAGAAACATATTGCTATGAATCCAAACACTATCGGTCCAGCTAACCTTATTTAATCCTTGAGTGGTCCGGTCGAGCTCCAATAAAATTGAAGTAGCCTTACCAAGCGCTGTCGGATCTTGCGGCCCAACAGGATTATCACCGGGTTTTTCAAAAAGTGAACAACCGGTCAGAAATAGAGCAAACAATGCTGCACTCAACATGAACTTTTTCATTCTTTTTTCCTTTTTTTAGAACTGTTAAAACTCTGTTAATTTGATATTGCAAGTAATTTGAAACTTAATCACGTCAGTTTTCTTCGTTCTCAAGTTATTCCAAGCGTCGATCTGATTGTATTGGCCTATTGACCCTTCTAGAAAAATATTATCGTTTTGATAGCCAGCAACAATGCCACCAGGTTTTGGTGACAAGTAATTACTGTATTTCCCATCCAGATAAGTAGCTAAGCCACTTTCCAAACCAATAAAGTAATTCTCTGGAAACAGATAATAAACCTGAACCCTTCCTTCGTTGTAGAGCCATTCTTGAACAGTAGCTTTGGCGCCATAATAGCTAGGCGCTAGTTTTATTTGATCGGTGAAGGAAATTGTGCCTTTGACATATCCCTCCATATAATTGTTACTATATTGTTTTTTCCAAGAATATAAATAACCAATATTGGAGTAAATTTTGATTTGCCAAATATCCAGATAGCCATGCAATCTAGCCATGCCCATCGGTACTGCTTCGCTTAACTTAATATCAATTTTTGATGGACGATAAACTAAACCGCCACCCAGATCAACGCCCCAACCGGCACCAACGTCAAAAAGACAATTTTCCCACTTGTGGGATTCCCAATACCGAGCCAGTCCCATCGTTCTACTAGCAGTAACATAGCCAACGCCGTTTTGACCATAATAGCCAAATTCCACATTGGCACTATAGGAACTTGTGGAAGAATGTTTCGAACTACTTCCGCCTAAAGGTAAATCGCTAGTTACAAAGGTTGTATCACCACAATTGGTGAAATTAATACCCGAACTTTGCCAATACCAGTTATTGTTACTCTTAACTAAAAGGGCTTTTTGGCTCCCTGTTTGGTAATACCAAAACGTACAGCGGGCCCCGATATCGATCCAGGCGTTTGATTTAAAACTATTATCAATAATAGCGCCATCAAACTGCCGAGCAGTCGATAACCTAACCGTTTCGCCGGCTGTGGTACCAACAATTTGCGCCACACTTTCTTGGATATTCGATGGCCAACCTGTTTTTTCCAATACTACTGAATTTAACTCCTGTGCTAAAGTTACATAACTGAACGCACACAACAAATACAAAATCATTTTTTTCATGATTTTCTCCTTATGATTGATTTATTTATTTTTTAATGTTCTTTTTGAATCTAAGTGTTATATATTAATAAGGCACTTAACAAATTTAATCTTCTCGTCTCTTATCAGGCTTCAGATAAACATACAGTAGACTTAACACCAATCCCAATCCCAATGCTTCTAAGCCATTAACTAACAAATTCGGCTTTACTGGATAACGAGAAGTAATAGGTTTATCAATTAATTTAATTTGTACTTGATCGGTTGGCCCATAATACTCAGAGCCCTGACCAATCACAATGGCGGAAACTGCTTGTACTAGTTGTTCGGCTTGATTACGATCAACGCTATAAGCGGTAATCTCTAACAAAGATGTCTGTGGTACCATCTGAATATCAATTCGTTGCTGCCATAATTTTCTGCGTTCTCTTTCTGTTTCACCCCAATCCTTACCAATGTTATAACCAGCAGTCCAAACTTTATCAAAAAAAGAACTGCTATAAACAACTTCGGAAAACATATTACCAATTTTTTCTGCAGCTTTGGCAGCTAAATATGAATCTACTGATTGCGATTGATTCTGAATAATTAGCAATCTTGTAGTACTACCATAATGTTGCGGCAATACTAGAGAAACTATCATTACTATAGCTACTAGGCCTAAAGTAAGAGAAATAACTGAATTTTTGTGGTTTTTTAACTTGTTTAAATAAGTCATAAATGTATTATATCAATTAAGATTAATAAAGGATCTTAGCAAATTTGCATAAATTTGTCAAGTCCCAAAACCTTAACTATCACAATCTTAGCTAATGTCCGGAAATTAAGCAATAAAAAAATACCTCTGGTGAAGCATATTAAAACAATAAATACTTTGACTATTTGATCACTAAATCAGTATTGACCGAATAATCTTGCCAGTTTTCTTGATTGATACGAATACGTAAATTATCCTTACTACCTGGTTGTTTTTGATATAACAAATGATAGGGCGAATAATAAGCAGGCAGTCGATAACTGAAAACCAGTTCACCGCTCTGACCCGGTTCAATCGAAATGAATGCACCAAAATAGGTTTTACCAAATTCTTGTCCCACATCAATAGCGCCCGGTTTAGTACTACGATCATTTTCCATTGCACCCGACCAATAATTTAAAATAGCGCCTTGGGGAACATAAATACGAGTATATGTTCGATACCTGGTACTGTCCCAAGAAAAAGAACCCTGGTGCTGATACTTGATTTTCACGGTTGCTAAATAATAAAACTGATCATTACCGATAACTTTTTTTTGCACTTCATAATCAATAGACCTATTAACATACTGATTAGATTTATACGCTGCCATATTACTATCAACCACCATTAAATAATCAGCAGAACTTGATCTTAGCTCTCCTGACCAATTATTACGGAGGGCTAGTTGCTGATATTGATCGGTGGGAAAATAAAAAATAATATCTTTGTTTTGCAGATTTTCATGCAAAGAGCTAGCGGCTAACGCTAACTGTTTTAAATCTAACTGCCACATGCGCTCAACCAAACGACCGGCAAGCTGACCAATAATATCCTTGCGGTCCCACTGATTTGATCCGCGAGTTGAGTAATTTTTATCTACTTCAAATTGCAAAGTAGACAAAAAATTATCCGCTCCATAATTTACCCCCTCGACGATCAAGCTACCAGCTACAGATAATAAACCACTGATTACGTTGGGCGTAATAGCAATCACGCCATCAATTTTTTCTGTCCCGCCTTCCAAGCGATAAAAACGCAATGCTGACTGAGCGCTCGTGGGAAAGTCCGGTGACCAATTGGCATCGCGCAAGTACCAATACTTAACATTTAAATACTTTTTAATTGGCGCTGGTGGCTCAATTTCCAATTTACCAATTACTTGGCTGTCTAAATGATAAATGTCATCGGTAAATAATTTTGTTATTTTCCCGTTGGTCAATGTTAAGATACCATAGCTGCCCCAAAAACCACCAGTTGGCCGCATCTCATTATTGTTTTGAAATAATAGTAAAAATGTTTTTTCTTGCTCATTACTTAAAAAAACCGGCGCTAATAATAGTACCTCTTTACTGCCGGCCGTTACCTTGACCATATTTTCCAATCCCTCTGCTAAGCCTGTTAACTGCTGCCGATAATTAATCAGTAATAAGTGATTCTGTAACGAGATAATGTTTTGTCGGGTGCCACTAAAATCATCTTCTATTTCCGCCATAATCGTTGCGGCTTTATTTAACGACCCGATAAAACTTTCTTGCCCATGTTTGGCTAAATATGCTGATAATAAATTAGTAGTATCTTGCTGATCGATAAAATCAGCATATTCGGTAAAAAGTAGCTGGATATTACCAGTTATTCTCTCAACTCGCATCAAGGAATCATCAACTGCAAAATAGACTTGTCGCAAACCTGGCAAATAGGCCAAATAAAACAAAGATTTTGCCTGACCACGCATTGCTTGTAAATTGTGATTAATAATCTCTACGCGCTCTTGTTTTTGCGTAATAGTTAATTGTTGATAGCTGTTAAAAAATTGCGAACTCTGTTCCGCTACCTCGGCTAACGACCACAATAAAGAATTTATTACCCAAGCCGAGTAAAACAATACAATTATCAACAAAATAAAAGCTATTAACCAATAATATATTTTTTTGCTCTTTTTTCTAAACATGACTATGCTATTATAACAGATTTGACAAATTTGCAGAAAGGAATAATAATATCGTTACTTAAATTGAACTTTTTATCAAAATTATCCAAGGAGTTACTCATGCCCAAATATTCATTAAATGAAATCCTCCAACTAATCATTAATATCATTGCTGAAGAAACTGGTGTCATTGTGACAGATTATGCTAATCTCTATAATGAAATTCTTAACTATGACTATTTAGATACCATCAATATCTTCCAAAAAATAAATGAGGTATTGAAATCATCGGCTACTCTAGCAATAGGCAAAGAACATGAGATTGCCTCAGCCCAAGAATTCGCGGAAATTTATCTGGCCGCACTAGAAATTCAATAATATAAAAACCCGTCGTAAATAAAGACGGGTCTTTTTTTTAATACTATACTATTTTTTTAAATTTTTAATTTCCTGATCAATGTTAACATATAATCCTTTGCTGATAATATAAACGATGTCACTATCGCTACGCGTAACCCAATACTGGTCCTGATCCTTAGACCAAAAATTCAATTCTTTCAATCCTTCCGGAGTAGTTATTTTCAAAATCAAAATTTTTGGTTTAGCTGACAAACTTTCTTTCTTCTCGGCAGAAATATCGAGAGCTAAAAAATTTGCTAAAGACGTAAAAACCGGTTGTAATTTATTTTCATCAATAATAATATTGGCTGGAGTAGTAAACGACCACTTGTTATCCTTTTTTTCTATGATCATTTTCCCAGCCCACTCCACTCTTTGTATTTGTCCCTCTGTTGCTTTAATAATAGTTAAATCACGCCAGTCGCTCTGCTCAATAATTTGTGTTAAGGGTGAATTTACTAAATAAACATCGTTGCTATTTTCTAGTCGCACATAAGAGCTGGGCCAACTTGGTCCGTACTTACCAACGATCAATCCTAATTGTTTCTGTTCACCACTCAATAAACTTAATTGCCAGCCACTCTCATCTACCTGAAAGCTTTTCTGCTTATCAGGATTTTGGGAAAACGGCTGATCGAAATTCATTGTTGCTACGGTTGCAAGTAGCTGATCAATCGCTTCTTGATTGGCTGGCTGATTGTCTTTGTTTGCTATGAACCATTGATTATTATTTTTTACTAGTTGATAAATCGTATCTGCTCGTTGCAAATTAATATGATCAACAGTCGTACCGACACGAGAAAAATCAAATAGTTTATTTTTTTTAGTTGGCCAATAGTAATTGGCGCCAATTAACAGTAAAATCAGCAAAAAAACTAGTAACCAGCGATTACTTTTACTGATCGGCGGGATACTATTCTTAATTTTCTGCCAGTTAAATAAAATCTTTTTTTGCTTCTCGTCGTCGGACATATAAACGGATAAAGCCAAAGATGGCTAAAATTAATGAAGGTAAGAAAATATTCAAATATTTAATAACTTGTCGCCAGCCATTATCCATCTCCTTAATTGGTCGTTCAGTAATATTCTTAGCGCGAATCGAGATTAAATCTAAATCTTGAGTTAAACCATCTACTAAATTAGAGAAGAAAACCATGTTACCAGGATTGCGACTGATAAACATGTCATTAATAAAAGCGGTATTACCTACGACAATTAATCGGGCTTGATCAACTTTTTTGATTATTTTTGTATCTTGATCCTGAGCAAAAAAACTATCAAGGCTACCAAATTTAGCCGCGGCTAAAATACTTGGTTGCATGTCATTGGCCGTCGGTGGCACTTGTTGCTGCGGATGTAAATTAAATTCACCCGTTTGCAACCAGGAATTAGTTGAGGATTTCACTAAATAAAAAGTTTTATTACTATCAGTATTACTTTCTTGAATAGACAAGGAACTTGTCCATGGTAATGTTACTGACTGTAATTGATTCACTAAAACAGAATCTTGATTCATGCCACTATTAATTGCTTTGACAAAAAATGGATAGGGTACAATAAATTGCACATAACCAGTATTAAAACTGGCCATCTCATTACTGGCGTCCAAAACTAAATTTTGCTCAATCTTAATACCATAACGTTCAGCTAATTTGTCTAAACCATTGCTCTGCGCTTGCGCTTGCAGCTGGGGTGAAACAGCAACACTACCGGATAAAATCAATAAACTATTTCCTTTCATCAAAAATTGATCGATCTTTTTTAATTGATCATTATTCAATACACCGGCTCCCGAAAAAATAACTAACGTCTTGACCTCGGCGGGTATTTCTTCTTTCGCTACATCAACTGGTACCACCTCGTATTGTTTACTTAAATATTTCAGTGCTTCATCATAGCCCTGTCCTTGTGCCACTTCTGCGCTAGTGGTTAAATAAACACCAATTACTGATTTTTGTTCGGCCACAACTCGTTTTATCGCTGAGGTTAAATCATATTCCAGAGTAGTTGCGTCCTGTACTACTGGCAGTACCTCTCTTTTTTCACCATATAAAACGGCAATACCGAAGTAGCCATTAGCTACTTGGTATTTGTCTTGCTCTACTTGAGAAAACTGTACGGGCGGAATACCAAGCGAGGTTGCTTCCTGTTCAATAGCTTTATCGTCGGCTGGATCCAAATAAATTATTTTGATTTTCTGTCCGGAATAATTACTATATTCACCCAATAAATCAGCAATTTGCTGCTTCAGGGGTACTAATCTGCCTGGCAAATCCTTGGTAATAAAAGCCTTAATAGTTATCAAATCATCTAAACTGCTGACAATTTTTTTGCTAGTTGGCGATAAGGAAAACTGTTGTTCAGCAGTTAAATCAAGGCGTTGATAAAATAGGGAGGATACAATATTTAAAGCGACCAAAACCACCAAGACAATAAATATCTGAGCGCGATGGTTTAGCTGATAAAATCTTTTCTTATTAATATTCATATGATTATTTCCAATGTCTGGAAGCTAAGGATTTAATATTTAAGAAAAGGAAGAAACCGATAAAAGATAGGTAGTAAACTAAATCACGGCTATCAATAACTCCTTTGGTAATATTACCAAAATGAGAGCTGAGGCCAAGATAACTCAAAACACTAGCCAGGCCTGTACCAAACAAATCAACTACGTAACTACTGCCAATAATATAAAAAAAGAAATTAGCTACAATGGCCACCAATAAAGAGATGATTTGATTTTTACTTAAAGATGAAATAAACATACCCAGCGCTAAATAGGCAGCTCCTAAAAACAACGAACCTAAATAACCGCCAGCTACTACACCCCAATCCAAATTTCCTAATAATGAAACAGTGATTGGTATCGTCAAAGAAAGTAG
>PFPO01000071.1 GCA_002793075.1 Candidatus Komeilibacteria bacterium CG_4_10_14_0_2_um_filter_37_10 | reverse complement strand
ATGGGTATCGAAGAACCAAAATTCAAGATGGATATTTCTCAGGGTAGCCCAGTTAAAATCGTGGATGGACCTTTCAAAGATTATGAGGGTAAGGTTTCTGATGTGGATGAGGCTCGGGGAAAAGTTAAAGTTTTGGTCACCATGTTTGGTCGGGAAACGCCGGTGGAATTAGATTTTTTACAAGTTAAAAAAATTTAACATAAAATACTGGATCGCTTCTCTGATCGTCATTGATCAGCCAGTAAAAAAATTAATTATCAATTATTCTTAAATATATGGCTAAGGAAATTAAAACAATATTAAAGTTACAGATTCCTGGCGGTAAGGCAAACCCCGCACCACCAGTCGGACCAGCATTGGGTCAGCAGGGTGTCGCTATTCAGGATTTTTGTACGCGGTTCAACGAAGCGACTAAAGATAAGATGGGCGACATTATTCCGGTAGAGATTACCGTGTATACTGATCGTTCTTTTATTTTTAAATTAAAAACATCCCCAGCCGCCGAGCTTTTGAAGAAAGCTGCTAAAATTGCTAAGGGCAGTGGTAAACCAGCTCAAGAAAAAGTGGGCAAGGTTACTAGAGCACAGATCAAACAAATTGCCGAAACCAAAATGGTGGATCTTAATGCTAAAAATATTGAGGGCGCCATGCGTATTATCGAAGGTACGGCTAAGCAAATGGGTATTGTAATTGAAAATTAAATAAAAAAATATGCAAAAACACGGAATAATTCGTACTATCTATCTTTACCTTTTTAGTTTGGTAGGCTTAGCCGTTTTGGTTATTGGCCTCGGCCAACTTATTGATTTAGGATTAAAGATTTATATTTTCCGTAACGCGGATAGCAATGAGATGTCTTACTCGGTACAACCACCTATTTATAGTTATGATGTAGCGAAAACACAAGTTACCGATTTAAAGAAGCAGGGCGATAAATGTGAATTAACCACAGATCAGATTAAGAGTATTGATAGTTGGTTGCAGGATTATAATAATTGGTTGACATCGGAAAAGGGTCGGGCCAAGATTGATTATGTGCGACAACGCCGAGAAAGTCAGGCGTCGAGCGCTATTTCTATGATCTTGATTGGCTTACCGCTTTATTTGTACCATTGGTCTTTGATCAAGAAAGATCGTAAGGAAAAAGAAGAAAAAGAAGTTTAATAGATTAATTAATACGAAGTGGGACCACGGAGTCCGTTGGACGTTGTGGGTTATTACCACCAGAAAGATATTTTTTATGAGTTCAAAAAGAATTAAAAATGCTATCAGTAAAATTGATAGTACTAAGAAATATTCCATCGCCGAAGCTGTTAAATTAGTGAAGGAAACTGGTCAGTTGAAATTTGACGCTTCTATGGAATTGCACATCAATTTGAATATTGATGTAAAAAAATCAGATCAGCAGGTACGCGGTTCTCTTAAATTACCCAATGGCACTGGCAAAACTAGAAAAGTCGCTGCTTTTGTTGGTCCCGATAAGGTTAAAGATGCTAAAGAAGCAGGAGCTTATTTAGTCGGTGGTGAAGAATTAATTGAGCAGATCAAGAAAGGTGGTAAGATCGATTTTGAAGTAGCAGTAGCAACGCCCGACATGATGCCGAAGATGGCAGTGATTGCTAAAACTTTGGGTCAAAAGGGCTTAATGCCGAATCCTAAGTCCGGTACTATCACCACTGATATTAGACGAGTGGTTACTGATTTAAATACAGGTTTGGTGAGTTTTAAGAATGATGCCGGTGGTGGTCTGCACTGTGGTGTTGGTAAATTATCTTTTGCTGATGAAAAGTTGGAAGAAAATGTTAAAACCTTTATTGATGAAGTGAAAAAAATGAAGCCCGATGGCGTGAAGGGCACTTTTATTAAATCTGCCTATGTAACCTCCACGATGGGACCAAGCATTGCCCTGGCCTTTTAAATTTACTTATTCTAGTTACCAAAGCACCTCATTTATGGGGTGCTTTTTTTGATTCATCTTAGTTGGGGTTGCCAAGTCACAGCTTTCTAAGCTAAACTTATATTAAGTTGTTTTTGAGTTTTAGACTTAATTTTTTATTATATGGATCAAGGCGAAAAATATCAGCGTCCTGGCTGGGATGAATATTTTATCAAAATTATGGAAGTCGTAGGTTTACGCGGGACTTGTAATCGCGGTCGGGCTGGTTGTGTAATTGTTAAAAATAATCATATCTTGACCACTGGTTATGTCGGCGCCCCACCCAAGTTTTCGGATTGTGATGAAGTTGGCCATTTAATGATTAAAGCAACTTCGGAAATGGATTATGACGGTGAACTTCACGATCATTGCGTGCGCACTATTCACGCTGAACAAAACGCTATTGTCCAAGCAGCACGTTTAGGACTCGCGATTGAGGGTGCTACGGCCTATGTTAAATTTGAGCCTTGTCCGGTTTGCGCTAGAATGTTGATCGCCGCAGGCATTGTCCGCGTTGTTTGTCAGCGACGATATCAAACTGGCGAATATACGCGTCAGATGTTAAAAGAAGCAGGCGTTCAATTGGATGTTTTAATTGATGAAGTGCAACAATATGAATAAATTAGTGTGCGTTGTTGGTATGACCGGATCGGGCAAAACAGAGATTACTGATTTTTTTAAAAAAAGAAACTATCAATATTTACGTTTTGGTCAGATTACATTAGATGAAGTCAAAAGAAGAAAGCTCGAACCAACAGAAGAGAATGAACGACCAATACGCGAAGAGAATCGTCGTCAGCACGGTCCGGCTGCGTATGCGATTTTAAATAGTCTAAAATTTGATGAATTATTAAAGAGTGGCAGTGTTATTGGTGACGGACTTTATAGTTGGTCCGAGTATAAATATTTACGAGAGAAATACGGAGAGCAGTTTTTGGTAGTGGCGGTTTATGCCGCGCCACAAACTAGATATGCGCGTTTAGCTCATCGCGCTGAACGTTATCAAAACGATCCTAATTTAATCTATCGTTCGGCGACGGTAGAACAAGCACAAGCTCGTGATTTTGCTGAGATTGAAAATATTGAAAAGGGCGGTCCGATTGCCATGGCCGATTTTACCATTATTAACGAGGGTACAGTGGCGGAGTTAAATCAACAGTTAGCAGTAATCTATCAAAAAATAAATGATATTAATCAAGATTAAAAAATTAAAGCCCGAAGCCATTATCCCGCGTTATGCTTTACCCGGTGATGCCGGATTAGACTTGTTTAGTTGTGAAGACGCTACTATTAACCCCGGTGAAAGATATTCTTTTCATACGGGCATTGCCCTAGAGTATCCAGAGGGTTATTGCTCTTTGGTTTGGGATAAGAGCGGCTTGTCACAGAAATTTGGTTTAAAAGTACTAGGCGGTGTTTTTGAGCATACTTATCGTGGTGAATATATTATTTGTTTGCTTAACTTAAGTAAAGAACCTTATTGTTTTAAAGCTGGCGATAAAATAGCGCAACTATTGATTCAACCCGTCGCTACTGCGGAAATAGAAGAAGTAGCGGAGCTGAGTGAATCAGTGCGCGGCGAAGGCCGTCATGGTCATACTGGTAAATAATTAATTATATATTTATGCGGCAATATTTGGATTTGTTACAAACTATTTTAGATCAAGGAACCGACAAAGATGATCGTACGGGAGTTGGCACGAGAAGCGTTTTTGGTTATCAAATGCGAGTGGATTTAAATCAGGGTTTTCCGTTACTGACTACAAAAAAAGTCTATTTAAAAGCCATCATCTATGAACTCTTGTGGTTTTTGCGTGGTGATACCAATATTCAGTACTTAGTGCAAAATGATGTAAAAATTTGGAATGAATGGTCTTATCAGATTTATTTAGAAAAAAATAAACTGGTAGAGAAATATCCTCGTTATAGTGAAGTTTGGAAAGAAAAATTAGAAGAGTTTATCAGTCAAATAAAAATAGATAATGACTTTGCTAAGGAGTATGGCGATTTGGGTCCTATTTATGGCAAGCAATGGCGAGCTTGGGAAACCAAGAATGGTGGACAGATTGATCAAGTGCAGGAGTTAGTTGATTTAATCAAAACCGATCCCACATCGCGTCGGATGATTATTAATGGCTGGAATATTGGTGAGATTTTGTATTTAATTCGTAATCATCATCACGCTCCACCGCCCTGTCACACCTTGTTTCAGTTTATGGTAATTAATGGTAAATTATCTTGCCAATTATATCAGCGAAGCGCTGATGTATTTCTCGGCGTACCATTCAATATTGCTTCTTATGCGCTTTTTACGATGATGATGGCGCAAGTTACTGGTTTGCAAGCAGGAGAATTTATTCATACCTTTGGCGATGTGCATATTTATCGTAATCATTTGAATCAGGTGCGGGAGCAATTAACCAGAGAACCGCGACCACTGCCCACGATGAAAATAAATCCCGTAGTAAAGGATATTTTTTCTTTTCAGTATAGTGATTTTACTTTGGAGAATTACGATCCTTATCCACCGATCAAAGCACCAATTGCCGTTTAATATGAATAAACCAAGAATTAGTATAATTTGCGCTATAGCGCCCGACAGAGCTATTGGTAAAGACAATAGGCTACTCTGGCACTTGCCAGTTGATTTGGCTCATTTTAAAAGAATTACCGCTGGTCACGCTGTTGTTATGGGTCAGAAAACTTTTGAATCCATTGGTCGGCCATTACCAAATCGTCAGAATATTGTTTTATCTTTGGATCCTACTTTTCAACCAGTAGGCGTTAAAGTTGTTAATTCACTAGCTAATGCCATTGAGTATGCTAGGAGCGTTGAAGGTGAGGAGATCTTTATTATCGGTGGCGGATCAGTTTATCAGCAAACAATTGATCTGGCTGATCGGTTGTATTTGACGGTAGTGGATGGATCTTATGAGGCGGATACTTATTTTCCTGAGTATTCTCAATTTACTAAAGTTATAAGCAGTGAAAAGGCCATTGATGGGCAGTATCACTTAAATTATTTAATTTTGGAAAAGTAAAATAATTTGACACGATTTTTATCAATTGGTATGCTATTATCATGAAGAGTGTCAGGAAGTTTAATTTGATTGTCACTATTAACAAGTCAAGAGATTGACGGGTTTTTGATAGTTCATTCAGCGCTCTCAACCCGTCTCTCAGTTAGACGGTTTTTTTAACCAAAGTTCTTTCAAAAATAATAAATATATTTATCAACACCAAGAGGAGAGTTATTATGGAAACGTGTATCAATGGTATTTCTGATATTATTATCTGCGCCGATCATTATTCTACGCAGATTAAGGAAAGCAGTATCAGTGGTTTTAGCAAGAGTTTATTGCGGCAGATGGTTAAAAATCATTTTAACGGCGGTCACTCTGTGCCGATTACGGAAAATGATTTCAAATCATTTTTAACAGAAGTGCGGGTGGTGGTTATTAACAAAAAACCGCATAAAGCAGTGTGGAATAATGGTGAAGTTCGGCTGAAAGCTGGTAAATATTATTAAGTTTAGAGCGCTAAATTAGCGCTCTTTTTTTTAATCAGTAACCGTGTTAAAATATCTCTATTAAATACCATCTATATGGAATTAGAGACAATTATCGGTTTAGAAACACATATCCAACTTCGGACCAAATCCAAGCTATTTTGCAGCTGTTCTAATGATGGTGAAAATCAGCTACCCAATACAACGATTTGTCCAATTTGTTTGGGTCATCCCGGTACACTGCCAGTTTTGAATAAACAAGCTTTGGATTATGCCATTTTGATGGCTTTGGCTTTGCATATGGAAATTGGTGCTGATTTAAAATTTGATCGTAAAAATTATTTTTATCCGGATCTGCCCAAAGGTTATCAAATTTCCCAATTCGACCAACCAGTAGGTAAAAATGGTTTTCTTAGTATTTTCGGTAGTAATTTTCAAAAGAAAATTCAAATTGAGAGATTGCATTTAGAAGAGGATGCAGCGAAGAATATTCACTCCACAGATAAAACATTGGTGGACTATAATCGCGGTGGTACACCATTAATCGAGATTGTTAGTTGTCCCGACTTAACCTCACCTCAAGAAGCGAAAGCTTATATGCAAGAGTTGCGTTTGCTGGCTCGTTATTTAGGTGTCTCTGATGCTGATATGGAAAAAGGTCATTTACGCTGTGATGCTAATATTTCTTTACGTCCCATCGGTGAACAGAAATATTGGCCGAAAACAGAAATAAAGAATATTAATAGTTTTCGTTTTGTAGAAAAAGCTTTGATTTTTGAAGTGGCAAGACAAAAACAGTTATGGCTTTCCGATGAACCACCAAGTCAACAGTCCACTCGCGGTTGGGATGCGCAAACGGGAACAACCTACGAGCAACGTCTGAAAGAAGAGTCCAATGATTACCGTTTTTTTCCCGAACCAGATTTACCACCATTACATATTTCTTCGGGTTATTTGGAACAAATACGTCACCAACTAGTAGAGTTACCAGCCGAGAAAAGAGCAAGGTTCAAAAAAGAATTTGAATTAGTTGGTGCTGATGTTGAAGTATTGGTCGAAGATTATTTAGTTGCTGATTATTTTGAGAAAGTAATGAGTGAATTACAAGACTGGTTAAATACCGAGATGATTGATGACGAGGATGGTGCCGCAAAATTGGCAAAAAATAAATTAAAATTGGCCCGTACGGCTTTTGGCTGGATTACTACGGAGTTATTCAAGTTAATGAAGGAAGCCAAGGAAGAGATTGGACAAATTAAAATTACACCGGAAAATATGGCGGAGTTTATTACTTTGGTTTATCTAAATAAAATAAATAGCAGTGCGGCCCAGATAATTTTGCAGGAAATGTATTTTTCCGGAGCCGATCCCGAGCACGTCTTGGAGGAAAAGAATTTAAGCATGATTTCTGGTAATGATGAGCTGAGTACTATAATCAATCAAATTATTATTAATAATCCGGAACAAGCTAATGATTATCGTACTGGAAAGTCCTCGTTATTACAATATTTTATTGGTTTAGCCATGAAGGAAACGAAGGGCCGTGCTGATCCCCAGATACTAGCCAGATTATTTAAAGCTAAATTAAACATCGAATAATAGATCATTAAAAAATAGGAGTAATTATGCATCAACCACATTTCATAAATTTTGAGGGTATTGATAAGTGCGGTAAAGACACGCAAGCTGATTTGTTATATGAAAAAATGATTGAGTTGGGTCGCTCAGTTGAATTTAGTAGTGAACCAACTAAGGACAGCGAGGCTGGTCAGCGCATCTGGCGTATCTTACAGCATCAAGAAGCAGCACCAGTACCACAGGAAATGCAGTTTTTATATATTACAGATCGTGCTGAGCATGTCAGTAATTTGATCGCACCAACATTAAGTAGTGGCAAATCATTAATTGAAGTTCGCTATCTTTTTTCTACCTTAGCGTATGGCGTGGCCTTTGGCGTTGATTATCAACTTTTAAAACAACTGCAAATCAATTTTCCTATTCCCGATATTACTTTTTTTATCAAAATATCGGCTAGCGAAGCTATTCGTCGATTAACTCTAGAAAGCGGAGAAGCCCATTATTTTGAGAAAGAGGAGAAACTAAGCAAGATTGCTGCAGCTTATGATCAGATTTTATTTGATTGGCCCAATATTGTGGTTATTAATGGTGAGCAAAGCAGAGAAAAGGTCTGGAGCGACATTTGGGAGATCGCCAGTAAAAAAATAGTATAAATTAATTTAGCTCAGTACAATTAAAACTGAGCTATTTTTTTACTGCCATTTAATTCTTTGGTCTCTCTTAAACCAAGTCATTTGCCGTTTGGCATATTGACGAGTATGGATGTTGATTAGCTCCTCAGCTTGAGTTAAGGATATTTTGCCATCGAGGTATTGAATGATTTCCTGATAACCAATAGTTTGTAAGGCCGGCAAAGATGAGCTATATTTTTTTAACAGTTCTCTGGTTTCAGCCACTAAACCTTGTTTAATCATTTCTTTGGTTCTCTGACGAATATTTTGTTCCAGCTTTTCTTTACCGGGATTAAGACCAATAATTTGGTATTGATAATTACTGGTATTTTTTTGTTGGTTAGCGGTAAATGATTTTTTGTTAGTCAAAACATATTCCAGCGCTCGCACTAGTCGACGTTTATTATTTTGATCAATTATTTGTGCAGTCTGTGGGTCTTTTTTTCTTAATAAAGCTATTAATTGTTGCGGAGTTTTTTGTTCTAGCTTTTTTCTTAATGCTAAATCAATTTCTCCTTTGGGTAATTGGTAATTATCAATAAGCGCTGAAACATATAAACCAGTACCGCCAACAATAATTGGCGTAATATTTTTATGAAATAAGTAGGTAATTTTCTTATTGGTCAGTTGGATAAAATTAGCCAAGCTAAAAGGTTGATTTGGATTGATACAGCCAATTAGATGATGCTTAACTTGTTGTCGTTGTTCTTTAGTTGGTTGAGCAGTACCAATGGTCATACCACGATAGATTTGCCTGGAATCGGCACTGATAATCTGACCATGATAGCGCCGGGCAGTGCCAATAGCCAGTGATGTTTTACCACTAGCCGTTGGGCCGACGATGACGATAATTTTAGGTTTTGTTGACATATCTTAGTTCTATAGTAAAATGCAGATAAACGCAAACGTACATTATCAAGGAGAATTAAAGTGAATGTTTTTCGTAATAAAGTAAGTACAATTTGGTGGCTGTTAGTTATTACTTCCAGCATTATCATGCCTTTATTTGAAGGATTGATTCTAATGGCCGTACGGCAGGGCAGTATTATATCTTATTGGAATATTGCGGCTATCTCGTATCTGTGGTTGGTGATTGAGGGTGAGATCTACTTTTTTGAAAATATTCGCTATACTCACTGGTGGCAACAGAGAATATTGCCTAAGTTAGAAATATTTTTTAAATCAGATGATCGCGATTCACGCAATACACCAAGTCGTTGGTCTAAACTCATTATTGATTTAGAGTATTTGGGTTTAATGCTCTCAACCACCATTATTAATTTGGGTAAGATCGGTACTTTAGCTTATGTAAACTCTCGAGCTAAATTGCGTTTTGGTCGCTTGTGGCTTTACGCAGGATGTTTGATCAGAGTAATCTTGGAGTATTGGGCCTTGCGCCAAATTTAACATTAAAGCTGTCTGATAATTAGACAGCTTTTAGTTTTCCACTTAGACCAAAAGGTGTTGCTTCTACAATTTGAATATCAACAAATTGACCGACTAGTTTTTTCGGACCGATGGTTTTTACCGTTTTGTCATGAGCTGATTTACCAATTAATTTATATTGATGGGAGTCAATTTTTTTACAATTTTTGATTAGAGTTTTTACCTGTTGACCAATAAATCTTTGATTGAATTTTAAACCCGCCTTTTCAACAACATTACTGAGTCGCAATTCCCGTGAGCGCTTTTCCTGTTTAGTCACATCATCTGCCCACAGAGCAGCAACAGTACCCGGGCGAGGAGAATAACGAGCAATATAGGCCATATCAAATTTTGCTTGGCGATAGGTTTTAACAGTGTTTTGAAACTGTTTTTTTGTTTCCCCCGGAAAGCCGACAATTGTATCAGTGGAAACACTAAGATTCGGATTACTTTGACGTACTTTCTTAATTAAACTTAAGTATTTTTTAACGGTATATTGGCGATTCATTTTTTTTAGCACCTGGTCATCACCGGATTGGATTGGTAAATGCAAATTAGGACAAAGATGTTTGCTGTGACCGATAAAATGAATTAATTCTGGTGATAAATCCTTAGGATGGGAAGTCATGAATCGGAGCCAAAAATCACCGGTAATTAAATCAATTTTTTTGAGCAGTTGAACAAAATTTAATTCCTTCTTTTGGTCTAAGCCATAACTATTAACATTCTGACCAAGTAGTGTTATTTCTTTATATCCTTGTTGAATATATTTTTTTATTTCTTGAATAATTTGTTTACTGGCTCGGGATTT
This sequence comes from Candidatus Komeilibacteria bacterium CG_4_10_14_0_2_um_filter_37_10, assembly GCA_002793075.1. Taxonomy (NCBI): domain Bacteria; phylum Candidatus Komeiliibacteriota; species Candidatus Komeilibacteria bacterium CG_4_10_14_0_2_um_filter_37_10. Next base: position 8,660 of record PFPO01000071.1, on the reverse strand, counting down.
TTCTCGACCACGAGTATGCGGTACAGCACAGTAGGTACAGAAATTATTACAGCCGGTCATAATTGGTATATATACTTGAAAATCAGAGGATAGTAATGGTTCAATCTCCAGATACTCGTTGGCACCTTGACGGTCAATAGGTTTTTGCCATAACAGCTGGGGTAATTGGCTGATAGCGGTAATATCAAGAACATAATCAAAAAAAGGAGACAGTTTTTTCCGATCGCTTGGCAAAACACAACCAGTCAATACAGTAATTAGTTCTTTTTTCTTTTTTATTTTTTGCCAAATACGTATTTTGCCATAAACGCGATCAATGGCTGATTGACGAACACTGCAAGCAACAACTGCTATCAAATCAGCATCTGGCTCGTTCATGGTTAAGATACAGTTGTTTTTTTCTAGCACCGTACTGACTCTTTGAGCATCTGCTTCATTCATCTGGCAACCAAGTACCATTAAATAATATTTGATGGATTTATTTTTTTTAGGCATAGTTGCTATAGAATACCATCAAAGTTTAATATTGACAATGGTATCATTTAATGCTACAGTAGATTATCAATTATATATTCTTTAACAAATTAATAGATTGGAGATAGTATGTCGTTAAGTATTGCTTTGAAAAACGTGATCATGGCAAGATTGTTGCAGGTAGTAATTTTGCTTTTTAGTTTTATGATCTTAGCCATAATGGTACGTTATGATGATTTGGTTATACAACCGGTTCAATTTTCATTATCGATAAGGTTAGAACTTTCACTTATGCTAGCCATTGTTATTGCCGCATATATTGTATTGTCATTTAGAGAATTTTATATTTTTTTTAGCATGCTCTTTGGATTTGTAGTTTATACTGCCGCCATCATTTTTTTCCCCATGCTGAGAGTTAGTGTTCTCGATGTTGATAATATGTTTTTGATTTTTTCTAGTACTTTTATTGTCGCTAATTTACTTTCATTGATCGTCATCAAACAACGCGACACTCGATATACCATTAAGACCCCAGCGAATATCGGGATTGCTCTGGTTCAATTATTAATTCTTTGGCAAGGTTATCATTTGATTGAAAAGATTGTATTTTAATAAATAAAAAAAGGAGTTCCGCTTTGCAAAAAACAGTATTATTTTGGAGTAATTTTTCTCTTTGGGATTGGACGCTTGGTTTATTAATGAAGATTTTCTGGGAACCAGTTTCCCTGAAAAGATCACACTTCTGGCACTGGCACAAACAAAACTCTACCTTTCTCGATAGTGATTATGCTTATATTAGTGTTTTGCCAGATCCAACGGTAAAAGACCGTGGTAATTGGTGGCAAAATTTTTGGCAAACCAATTTTGGTTGGCAAAAAGTAGTAGTCGTGGCAACCGTTGATCCTAACGATTATTATCAGGTGGCTTTTTCTACCGCAGCTAGTAATTACCAGGACGTTAAATTGTGTTCTTTGGTGATACGGGGAAGAGTAGCTTTGCTGGTTGGTCCGACCAAAACAAGATTTTATGCCATTGATTACAGTTATCGTGATATGATTGTGAAACAATTACCATTACGCATAGACTTTATTACTAAGAAAACAGAACTTAGTAAACAAGGCATTAAGCTTATTTAATAAAAAAACCGTTGTTAAAATAACAGCGGTTTTTCTATTGTTTTTTTATTTCCGATCTTTAATTTCTTGTTGTAGACGTTGGATAAAACTTTTTTTATCAATTAATAACAGATCTTGTTGTCCGCGCCAACGAACACTTAGTTGATCTGATGCTAGCTCTTTGTCGCCAATTACCAGTTGGTAAGGAATTTTTTGGCTAGTAGCTTTACGAATTTTATTACCAATCGTTTCATTAGCATCATCGACCTCCACTTGAAAATCATAGCTGCTCAATTCCTGAGCTAATTGTTGACAATATTGTTTATGACTTTCACCAACTGGTAACAAAATAATTTGTACCGGTGCGAGCCACAAGGGAAAAGCACCAGCGTAGTTTTCAATCAATAAACCAATAAAGCGTTCAAAGGAGCCAAATAGTGCGCGATGGAGCATGTAAGGTTTTTCTTTTTCACCTTGCGCATTAATAAAACTCATATCAAATCTTGCTGGTAAATTAAAATCAAATTGGAGAGTAGAGCATTGCCAGAGACGACCCAAACAATCGGCTATTTTGAAATCTAGTTTTGGTCCATAGAATGCCGCTTCACCAAGTTCTTCAATAAAGTTGAGATTTTTTTCTTGAGCAACTTGTTTGAGTATTTTTTCGGTGAATTCCCAGCCTTCGTCAGCGCCAGCATATTTTTCTTTGTTTCCTGGATCACGTAGGGATAAGTAAACTTTTACCGATTCTTTAGCAAAACCAAATTGTTCGTAAATATACAAAATGAAGTCAATCACTCTTTTTAGCTCGTCGGCTACTTGGTCTTCGCGACAAATTATATGGGCATCGTCTTGAGTAAAACCACGAACACGCGTTAAACCGGATAGCTCACCTTTTTTTTCGTAGCGATAAACAGTGCCACACTCCGCCCAACGCAACGGTAATTCCCGATAAGAGCGCAAATCATTTTTATAAATCTGTACATGAAATGGGCAGTTCATTGGTTTTAGTAAATACTCTTCTTTGTTTTCCGATTTTTTTTCTTGCTGTACTTCTTCTAGCGACAAACCAGCTTCCAATGGTGGATACATTGATTTGTTATAAAAACCCCAATGCCCCGAAGTTTCCCAGAGTTGTCGATTGCCAATATGTGGCGTACGGACAAGTTGGTAACCCTTGCTTAAATGCTCGTGATACCAGAACTCTTCAATTTTACGCCATAGTAAAGCACCTTTGGGATGCCACAGTGGCAAACCCAAACCGACCAGATCGTCCAAATGAAAAAGATCCAGCTCTTTTCCTAGTTTTCGATGGTCTCGTTTCTTAGCTTCTTCTAGCATGTTTAAATGCGCTTCTAACTCTTTTTGATTAGCAAAGCAAAGCCCATAAATTCTGGTCAACATTTTGTTTTTCTCGTCACCGCGCCAGTAAGCACCAGCGATGCTGGTGAGTTTAAAGGCACCCATTTCCTTGGTAGACTTAATGTGTGGCCCCCGACAGAGATCAATAAAATCACCAGTCTGATAGATAGTAACTGGCTGTTCTGGCGAAAAACTCGCTAAGGATTCATCGAGTCTCGTACTACCCTTACTTAGTAGATCGTTGAGTAGTTCTACTTTGTAGATTTGATTAGTGTTGATGAATAATTGAATGGCGTCGGCTAGGGATAACTCTTTCTTTTCCATTGGCAGATTCGCTTTGACAATTCTACCCATCTCTTTTTCTATTTTTAATAAATCAAAAGGGGTAATGCTAATATTACCGAGATCTAGGTCGTAGTAGAAACCGTTTTCTATGACTGGACCAATACCAAATTTAGCTTCAGGGTACAGCCTAAGAACGGCAGCGGCTAAAATGTGGGCGCCAGAGTGACGCATGATTTCCAAAGATTCTTGTTTGTTGAACATATAGTGTATGTTTAGTAAATTAACCAAATAAAAAAAACTTTTCCTCCTCAAGATAACTACAAAAAAGTAGCTACAATTGGGACGAAAAGTTTTCTTTCCGCGGTTCCACCCATTTTTCCCGACTTTTTAGCCGGACTCTTAGTTGGCGGAGTTTAGTAAACGCTAGACGTTTAAGTATTATCGACTAATACTCTTTGCTTGGTAAGCAGAGCAATCACTCCGATTTATGGATATTGAATAAAAGAACCCCTACTATTTATTTACTATAATTTGAATATGGTTGTCAAGTTTAGGTATAGTTCTTAACCAGAAAGGTAGTAATTTTATCTCGAATTTTTCAATACTTTGCAAACTACCCAAATATGTTTGTGCATCAGCAAGCTTCTTTCCCTTTAATTGATTTAGGTCAACGTCGGGACTAGCCAGCTGAATTTTATATTTACCAGTAATAACGCCAATTATTTGTTTATCTTCGCCAGCCAATTCTTTGATGCTGAGCGTGATATCGTTGGAGGAGTGTTTTACTAAACCATTGTTTTGTTGAGAAACGATATCGATATCATTTTGAATTTTGCTTAATAACTTTTGCTCATCATAAGTAATGAGTACAAATTCCAGAGTTAGCGTTAAATCAAAATTATTTACTTGATCGCCAACTTGCGCCGACAACTCTCTTTTCTTTTCGGTAGCAATGAGAGCATCGGGATTAATTTTTTCATTATCAATTTTTTCCAGATTAAACTTCGCTAGTGCTTGTTTTTTTAGAGTCTCTGTCAAAGAAGTAATTGCCTGATCAATATTTTCTTGGGTGACAAGGCCACTGGTAATTTGTTGAAAACTCATTTTCTCTGAGCTTTCACCATATATTTTTTCTCGTAATCCCTCCCATAATCCCGGAATAATAAAGCGCGTTGGCTCGATTAAATATTCATCTCCTTCTTGGTCAGCTTCTACCACTACTTGTACTTCGCCATTAGCTGGTACATTCACGGTGCTGACTAAACGAAACAGTTTATTATCTGGCGATGTTAGTCGCGTAGTGGCTACCAATGCTTGGTCCTTATTGGATTTGTTATAAATAGTAACTTGGCCAGTAGCTTTTTTACTTTTTTGACTCTCATTAGCCGTGGCGGTAAAGTTTTCTTTTTGACTGACTTCAGTGATTAATTTGCGCCCAATCAAAAGATCGGGCTGTTCATTTAGTTTGGGGTAGTCGGGTGATACGATTTGGGCCGTAAAAGAAATCGCATGTTCAGTATATTTGGGCGTGATTGATATAACCGCTTTCGCTAAAGTATAATTAACAATTAATCCAGCTAAGATAACAGCGACAACAATAATTACCACGATAAATTTTTTATAAAAATGGGAAATATTTTGATTATTTAAATCCTGTACACCAACTTTAACCTTTTCCACAGTTGCGGGCTGATCTGGTGTTTTTTTAGTTTTTTGTTTAGGTTGAAAAAAAGAGGTACTATTACTCGCTAAGGCTGAGGAAACAAACTGATTCTGCTGCTCTGCGTTATCGGATGACGCGATCACTGTTGCTGTTTTTTTTGCTGTTACTGGCTTAGCTTTAGTCTTTTTTTTCTCTTTACTTGTTACTGATTTTGTTTTTTCAACATTAGAGCTGATGTCGTCATCGATTATTGTATCGCTGACAAAGTCCTCACTAAGGTTGGTGTTTTTATTTCTTTTAGTTGCCATATTTTGTTGATAATAAGGAAATTATAATAATCTAAATATACTATTATTTTAATTATTTGTCTAGTAAAATATTATTAGCGCCAACGATTTTTTCTAAGAGAACAAGTAATGCCTGATCTATTTTTATCTTATAGGACGATGAATTAGCCTTGGCATTATCCGCAATTTGGATTAATACGGGCACCGTACCTGGGTGAGATGATAGCAGCTCTTTGAGCTGGGTAATACTTTCTTTTTTTAATTGAGCTGGTAGTTTTAATGTTAGCGATTTAACAGTATTGTTATTTTTTCTATTTTGTAAAAGTTCAACTTCTTCACAAATAATTTTATTCACACCATCCTTAGTTGAAATACGCCCTTTTAGCCAAACAATTCTCTCTTCCTCCCAAATGCCGAGCGATTTAGCCAATTGATCAGTAAAGACTATCACCTCAACACTACTAGTCGGATCTTCCAGGAGAGCAAAAAGCATTGGTTTACCAGCAGTGGTAATAATTTTGTTGATTTTAGTGATGACTCCAGCGCAACAAGTGTGTTTGTTGTTGTTCAGTTGTAAAACATCATGAATGGTCATTACCTCTTGGTCTAAATATTCTTTATAGTCGTTGAGTGGGTGATCGGACAAGTAAATGCCAAGAAATTCTTTTTCCCAAGCCAGTCTTTGCTGGCGAGTGGTTGGCGTTGTATCTAGCAGTGTTAATTTAGGCGCTGCCAGAATTGGTGCGTCGGCAAAAAGAGAGTTTTGATTTTTCTTTTCGACGTTTTTTTTGTTAAAAGCCAGTAGTTTATCTAAATTCGTAATTAATCTATCGCGATCGTCAAAGCAGTCAAAGGCGCCGGCCTTAATCAAGCTCTCTAATGATTTTTTATTTAAATCTTTGTTTTGTAAACGCAAAAGAAAATCTGTCAGATTGCTGTATTCTTGTTTAGCGCGGCGTTCACTAATGATAGCGGAAGCAATATTATGACCGACGTTCTTGATGGCTGCTAGGCCAAAGCGGATAACTGGTTCGTTTTTGTCCAGCTGCTCCTTGACTACTGTAAAAATACGATAACTCTGATTGATATCTGGTGGCAATACTCTAATTCCCATTTTTTCACACTCGGCAATTTCCATAGCTATCTTATCCGTATTGTTTAAATCCGAAGTTAGTAAAGCAGCCATGAACTGCGCTGGGTAATTTGCCTTTAGGTAAGCGGTTTGATAAGCAATCAAAGCATAGCAAGCAGCATGTGAACGATTAAAGCCATAGCGGGCAAAAGGTAAAATAAATTCCCAAATTTTTTGGGCAATGCTTTGATTGATACCATTACTAATCATACCATCAATCATTTTTCGTTCTTGTTTTTCTAGGAGTTCCTTAATTTTTTTACCAACGGCCTTACGTAGGACATCAGCTTCACCATAGGTAAAGCCCGCTAACTCTCGAGCTAATTCCATAATTTGTTCCTGGTAGATAACTATACCATGAGTTTTTTGCAGAATCGGTTCTAGTTTTGGGTGTAAATAAAATGGTTTATGTTTACCTTTTTTTGAGTCAATATAATTGGGAATTAGCTCCATTGGTCCGGGACGATAAAGTGCCACCATGGCAATAATATCTTCTAGCTCGGTTGGCTTAAGCTGTTTCAAATATCTTTTCATTCCCGCCGATTCAAATTGAAAGACTCCAGTCGTTTCTCCTTTTTGAAAGAGTCGAAAAGTTTTTTTATCCGTCAGTGGTATTTGATCAATGTCGAGGAGAACGTCGATAGTTTTATGGATAATTTCAATCGTGGTTTCAATCAACGTCAGATTTCTCAGGCCGAGAAAATCCATTTTTAATAGTCCCAAATCTTCAATCGGATGGAGGGAATATTGGGAAACGATAGTTTGATCAGAAGAACTAGCGTATTGCAAGGGAACATAGTCGCTGAGAGTGCTTTTGGTGATCAAAACACCACAAGCGTGGGTGGAGGTGTGGCGTGATACGCCCTCCATTCTTTTTGCTAGATCGATCAATTTTTTAGCTTCGGGGTCATGACTATACATCTCTTTAAGTTCCGGTATGGTAGTGATAGCAGTTTCCAGATCAGTGAACATGGGAATTAGTTTAGCAATACGATCACAATAGCCATAGCTGTACCCAAGGACGCGACCTACGTCACGAATAGCGACACGGGCGGCCATCGTGCCGAAGGTGATAATTTGTGCCACATGATCATGGCCGTATTTATTGGCGACATAGCGGATAACATCGTCACGGCGAGCATCAGAAAAATCGGTATCAATATCTGGCATGGATATTCTTTCAGGATTGAGAAATCGCTCAAATAGTAGATTGTATTTAAGGGGATCCAAATTGGTAATGCCAGTTAGGTAAGAAACAATACTACCCGCCGCGCTACCGCGCCCTGGTCCCACGACCACGCCATTATTTTTTGCCCAATTAATAAAGTCTTGAACAATCAAAAAATAGGAAGCAAAACCAGTCTTATTGATAATAGATAGTTCGTAATCTAAGCGGTCTTGGATTTCGGTCGTAATATTTTCACCATATTTTTTTTCTAAACCGCGGAGGCATAAATCTTTTAAATAATCTTCAGCAGTAATACTGGTGGGTAGTTCATAGAATGGTAAGTGTGTTGTTTTGAAATCTAATTCCACGTTGCACATTTCAGCGATGCGGAGGGTATTGGTAATAGCTTCTGGTACGTGAGCAAAGCTGGCTTTCATTTTCTCTGGTGACCGAAAAGAGTAATCCTCATTAAGGTAAGACATGCGGCTAGTATCAGACATTTTTCTCTTGGTCTGTAAGCAAATCAGAATATCATGTGGTAGATTATCTGCCGCCTCCAAATAGTGGATATCATTAGTTGCTACCAGTGGAATGCTTAGTTCACGTCCCAATTCAATCAGTTGTTGATTAACTTTTGGTTGCTGTTCGAGATTGGGATGGTCTTGCAGTTCTAAATAAAAGTGATCAGGACCAAAAAGAGCTTGATATTTTTGAGCCAAATCCTTTGCCTGTTGGTAACGACCAGCTTGTAGGGTGCGTGGTATTTCTCCTTGCAAACAAGCGGTTAATGCAATAAGACCTTGGCAATGCTGTTCTAATAGTTGTGAGTCAATACGCGGTTTATAATAGTAGCCATCAAGATGAGCAATGGAAACTAATTTTAATAAATTTTTATATCCCTCATTATTGCGAGCTAATAAAATTAAATGATATGGTCGCTCATCTACTTTGGGTCTTTTTTGGGTATGTCCATGAGGCGCGACATAAGCCTCAACGCCAATAATCGGTTTGATACCAGCGGCCAGGGCTTTTTGATAAAATTCCACAGCACCATACATAACGCCATGGTCGGTAATAGCCAGTGCTGGCATTTGATATTGTGTCGCTTTTTTGACCAGATCCGGAATTTTAGCTAGACCGTCCAGTAACGAGTAGTGACTATGAGTATGAAGGT
>PFPO01000070.1 GCA_002793075.1 Candidatus Komeilibacteria bacterium CG_4_10_14_0_2_um_filter_37_10 | reverse complement strand
ATTTGAAATAGAATTTAAGACCTGGCCAATCAGGGCTTGCAGACTCGAAGAATAATTTAACATCATCGGAATGGGCAGATTCTCCTCCCGACACAATCTGAGTACTGGTATCGCGAAAGCCAACTAACACCATATCGAACGGAGCGAGTACCGGTGAACCTGCCTGATAAGCTTCAAAACTCATACCAGGTTTATGCTGATAGGATTCCTAGTCTGGATGACCGCCAACCTTTGGGCCAAGTGTAATTATATCAGGATCAGCACCAGTGCCGTATAACTCCATATGAGTATTAATGCCATCGAGACTAGGTGGCGGTGAAGTAATTGCCGATGCGCTCGTATCGAGCACGACAGAAATAGATGGTGAATTATTTATTTGTTCAGCTTTCTGTTGTGCTTCCCGCTGTTGTTGTGTAGTTTCAGTTATAGTTTGTTTAACATTTATATTCTTCTGCCACAAAATACAATTTACCCCAACCAACACGATAATGGTTACCCCAAATCCTAATAATAAAAATTTGTTTTAAAGTAAAATCATCATTGATTATTATATCATAAAAATAAAATCGCCATAATAATCAATAATATAGTAACTACTAATTCGTGGCTATTTTTAAACACTTAGGCATATAGATATATTGGAGTTATTTTTAAAAAGTGATTAAACTAGTGCGTGATAACTACAGCTTATTTTCTTTAATATATTCTGTTATCTTGTTAATAATTTCTTGATCCCTTTTAAATCTATTAGTGACTCTGTAGCCATCTTTTAAGCTAAATCTGTAAGCAGCTAAAAAATGTTCTGGCCGTAAAGTATAGGCGTCAACTTTTCCGTACTTTACAAGGTCTGTGTAATCTTTAATTATTCCATCTTTCACGAATATACTTTTTTTTGCAAACCCAATCTTAAAATTATCCAATAAAAACTCATGTTCTCTCCTATTAATTAATACAAAGTTATGTGACGAAAGAAATGTATTAAATTCTTCCCAATCATTATCAATGAACTTATCTTCTACTAACAGATCAAGATCACCAAACTGTTTAAAGTTACCAAGATAATAAGAGACGCCAAAGGATCCGTATATTACAGGTTTTATGTTCAATTTTTTTAATATTTTTATAATTTTAAGTAATATTGTTTCCATAAAAGTTAAATAATATTTTTCATCTAACGATATTTTATCACATAACACAAAATGTGTAATTAATAAAAACAACAAGATCTTTAACCCTGTTATTTTTCCAAGTATTGCATTGTACCTGACGAATCGTTGAGTGGCTCCGCTAAGCACCATACGGTGCTTAGCTCCGCGTGATGAGTTCTTAATAAAAAGCCTGATCTCTTCCTTGCATAATTATATTATTGATCATTGGATCTTAAGTATTCCTTAAGCATTTGTCTTAGAGTCACTTTTCCTTTGTTTGTTTTAAAGTAACTTTCTCTTCTTAACGCATCGTGCTTATTAAGGTAGGCTTCAAAAAATATTAACTTAAGTGGCAGTCGTCGCGATGTAGATTTGTTTCTACCAGAACGATGTTCATTTAGTCTCCTGTTAAGGTTACTAGTAAAACCGATATAGAACAATTTATCTTTAAGACTTTGTAGAATGTAAACATAACAAAACATATAATTAGTTTAATAATAAAAAAACAAGGTGATAACCCTGTTTTTTATTGGGCGGTTAACCATTCACTTTCGTTCCGGTTCACCGTATGAATCACTCGCCGAAAATTAGCTTTTGGCTGAGCCATGTACCCGAGTGGCAGCGAGTGGTTCATGGCTCCGCGGGTCGGGCTCGAACCGACAACCTACTGATTAACAGTCAGTTGCTCTGCCATTGAGCTACCGCGGAATATATTATTGTACTTACTCTTGGTAGTTTACGTCTTATCTTTTGTGACCATTGCCCGCCCTAGGCGGGTCCGCCTCCTTGCCGCGCTAGCTTTCAGGCGTAGCGGGATGGCGGAAGCTACCGCGGAATAAATTAACCGCTGTCAGTATAATATATTTCAACAAGCAAATCAAGTCACCTCTTTCCTACTTAATAAAATAGCCAAATATATGATTAAATTAATATTATCTGGTATAATGCTCCCATGTCTTATGTAAAATTACTTAGCTGGAATATTCAAGGGCGCTACTATCGAGGCACTTATACTCCTTTTATCAAAATCGCACCTTATCTAGAAAAATATAATGCTGATGTTATCTGCTTGCAAGAATTCTCCAATGCGGAAAAAAAATTAAAAAAATTTCTTCATCTAAGTGAATATCACGTTTACGTCCCTGAAAAAAATAATTATAGTGAAATACACCATAATTATAATCACAATGTAATTCTTAGCAAATATCCTATTATTGCCGCTCGGGAAATTAATTTCTCGCATTCAATAAATAAAACACCTGATCAAGCCACTTGTGTTGATCTACAAATAAATAATAAAGTATGGCGGATCTATAACTGTCATTTAGCAATTGATCGCGTCGGTATTAATACTAGACTCCAACAACTGGCAATAATCATAAAAGACAGCACCAAACACCAAGGTCCAGTAATTATTTGTGGCGATATGAATACCACCATTCCTGCTGCTGGTTGGCAGCGCCTAATCGTGTCTCTGTGGCATCAGGAACCAAAACAGGAGATGTATATTAACGGACAATACTACACCAATTCTGAAAAATATATCTTCCAACAACAAGCCCGAATACATGGTTTTAAAGAAACGTTCGCTCTTAATAAACCAACGTGGTCACCCATATACTCAAAACGTTGGGAAATGTTTAAATTAAAATTAGATTGGGTGCTAACAAAAAACCTAAAAGTAGAAAAAGCCGATCTGGGCCCATACCTTTCTGATCACCGACCCTTGCAAATACAAACTAATACCTAATATTGCCGCTTGACTAATCGAACGCTATGGTTTAAATTATTGACAAATACAACAATATATGATATATTGCTACATTAATTGAAAATTAACAAAAAAATATCAAAAAGGAGAAGGTATGCACCATATAATTATCGACGAATCAATATTATTAAATAATGTCATTCGTCCTAAAGATCTATCAGTTTCCAATATTAATACAATCGGAAAATTTGGTAAGTGTGAAATAGAAAAAAGCGCCGGTATGCTAGTTAAATTTTTTCAAACCGTGAAAAACAATCGATGGGCACCCTTTACTATTACCGAACTACATCAATTTTATTTAGCTGAAGAAGCTAATCCCGATAAAATGTTTTACGGTTTAGCTGGTCTTTTCTTTGATGACGGCGGATTGGGTTCTATTAGGGAAGCTAATCCCTGTCTGATGTTTGACTCTACTGGCAAGATTTGCGTG
>PFPO01000069.1 GCA_002793075.1 Candidatus Komeilibacteria bacterium CG_4_10_14_0_2_um_filter_37_10 | reverse complement strand
AGAAGAATGTATTAACATTCTCCAGCAATTCAAAGTTAGAAGCGGGAGTGGTATTAAGTCGATGATGGCCGAATTATTAAAACTCGGACTGTCCAAGGTGATAGTAACGTGCGGCGAAGAGGGCGCCTATTACTATGATGGTTATGAATTCTATCACCAACCCGTTATCTCAACTAAGGTAAAAAATACCACCGGTGCTGGCGATGCTTTTAATTCGGGATTTTTAAGTGGTTTATTTATTTATTCCGGCTTTGTCAAAAAAGCTCTACTCTTAGGGGCTCGTAATGCCGCGGCTATTCTACAAACATATGGCGCTCATGAGGGTGGGCTAAGTAAGAGAGATTTATGAAAAAAAAATTATTAGTACCAATTGAAATATCGGCTCGTCATGTACACTTGTGTCAAAATGATTTTGTGCGATTATTTGGTAAGCGGCAAAAATTTAAAAAAATAAAAAACCTCAGTCAATCTGGTGAATTCGTTTCTCAACAAACAGTTGATTTATATCATCATGGTTATAGTTTAAAAAAAGTTCGCGTGGTGGGACCATGGCGCGAGCAGACACAGGTTGAGCTCAGCGTGACTGATTGTTGGCATTTGCGGATTAAGCCAGTCTTACGTTTGTCTGGTGAGCTATCGCAGACGACAGGAATACTTTTGAAATATAAAAATAAGGAAGTAGTTTTGCTACGTGGCGTAATCGTGGCTAAGCGTCATTGGCATTTATCGACGAAATTAGCACAACAGTACGGCTTATTAAATAAGAAAAAAGTTTGTGCCCGTGTTAGTGGTGAACGCGGTGGTATTATTGATAATATTATCATACGTCATGCTGATAATTATCATTCTCATATACATTTGGACACTGATGAGGCGAATGCTTGGGGATTATTAGCTAATGCGAAAGTGGAAATTATTTTATGAAGAATAATATTTTAATATTTAATGTTGGTAGTAGTAGTTTGCGGGTTGGGTTATATCAAAAAGATTCAGCAGCTAAGTATTTTTTTTCCGTAACTAATATTAATAGTTCTCATCCAATATTTAAATCAGAACAAAAATCATTTACTTTGTCTAAAAAAATTAGTCATTTGCAAGCATGGTTACTAATTAAAAAAGAATTAGATTTTTATAAACAATCTAATTTTTCGCTGGTAGCACATCGGATCGTTTATGGTGATCCGGGCGATCAATATGGTGCAATTATTACCGATACGAAATTTAAAAAGCTCTCAAAGTATGTAGAGCTAGCACCTTTACACCAAGGATCAGCATTACAAATAATACAATGGTTCAAAACCAAGATGCCAAAACTAAAGCAGATAGCTTTTTTTGATACAACTTTTTTTAATCAACTATCAGCGTCAGAAAAAACGCTACCCTTGGCCCGGGCCATAAGAAAGATGGGCGTTGAACGTCGGGGGTTTCATGGCCTGTCACACCATAATTGTTTGCAACAAGTAAGTAAACAAGAAAA
>PFPO01000068.1 GCA_002793075.1 Candidatus Komeilibacteria bacterium CG_4_10_14_0_2_um_filter_37_10 | reverse complement strand
AAAATTAATCGGGCTAACTCGTGCGGAAAAGTCAGAGCAGATAGCGAGATGCTTTGTGGGTATTTTTTAATAACCCCTTGATCAAACCCGAGTGTTCCAGCAATCACCAAAACAACTGTATCGCGTTTTTTTTGCAACCAACTGGCAAATTGCACTGAATCAAATCGTTGACCTACCTCGCGTAACAAATAAACTTGGTCTGGAGTATATTTGCTAAGCGCTGTTATTAATTTTTGTCCCTCTGTTTGTTGAGCTTTATCTTGATTACGGACAGAAAAAGATTCAGCTTTTAGCTCCTGAATGTCAATTCTAGCATAAGGACGTAAACGTAAAAGATAATCCTGAACTTTAGTTAGGTAAGACTGATCCTTAATATGATCAATAGCGATAATTTTTAGGTCATACATATTTACATAATCTATATTTGTTCTATACTTATAATTAATAATTAATTAATTTACACAATATGTCAAATAATAAAATTGCAATAATTGGCGCCGGGCAAGTGGGTAGTACTATTGCCTATAGTTTAATCATCCAGGGACTAGTTCGTGAGATTGCTCTTTTTGACATTGATCATAAAAAAGTCAAAGCGCAAGTAACGGACTTACAACACAGTATTCCTTTTTGGAATTATTGTCATATCAAAGTTGGAACTGAAAAAGATCTTACTAACTCGGCCATTGTTATTATCGCTTGTGGTGCTAAACAAAAAGATCAGCAAACTCGCCCGGATCTCTTGCAAGACAACTATCAAATGATAAAAAATATCGTTCCCCACCTCTATCGAATTAACAAAGATGTCATTACTTTAATAGTGTCTAATCCCGTTGATCTGCTTACTTACTTTGCTATTAAGTTAGTACCGAATAAAAAAAACAAAATATTTGGATCGGGTACTATTCTGGATACCGCTCGTTTTAAATACTTGCTCGGTGATCAACTCAAAATCAATCCGCGTAGTATTCATGCCTATATTGTCGGCGAACATGGTGATAGTGAACTACCACTTTGGAGTACCGCGACGATTGGTAATATCCCCTTGGCAAATTTTCCACTGAAACAAAAAGAGTTAGATAAAATCTTTTACCAAGTCAAAAATGCCGCCTACCAAATTATCGCTGGCAAAGGGGCTACTTACTATGCGATTGGTGGTGGTGTTACCCAGCTAGTAGAAACAATTTTGCAAGATCAAAAAACTGTTTGGCCGATTTCTCACTATTTGAATGGGGAATTCGGTTTACGTAATGTCTGCCTGAGCCTTCCCGTCATTCTTGGCCGGCAGGGTATTGTCGGAAAGTTAAAATATCAAATTAGTTCCCGCGAACAAAAAAAATTGCGGTCTTCGGCCGCAACTCTACAAAAGATGATAAAACACATTAAATAACATTAGCCTACCTTGGAACGCTTTACTTCTGGTGCTTTCATAGCTTTAATGCGCGCTATCATATCATGAGTAAACTCTTGGTGATATTGGTTTTCCACTAACTGACGAATTTGCTCACCAGGTTTTTCCTGATCCAAAAAATCAAATAGACTCCCTTCCAAATCAATCAAAGCTTCCTCAATATCCTCATAATTAGCGACGGTCTTAGTGCATTTATCGACATAACGCTGATAAACTTCTTGAGCAGCATCTTTCATACTCTCACTACTGAGATCTTTATTTTCACTACTGATGGGATAAATCGCTGTTTCCTTCATATTAGTATTATATTCCCTTTATTTAATAGTAGTCAATTAGTTACCAACCAATTGCCCACAGGCACTATCAATATCTGCGCCAAAACTATAGCGCTGAGTAACTTTGATACCTTGTTTTTCTAAAGTGTGTCGGAAAGCCATAATATTTTTTTTGCTACTAGCACGAAATAAATCAGTATCATTATACGGGATCAAATTTACGACATACAAATTATTATCCATTAATTGAGCTAGTTGTTGAGCACAATACTCGTCATCATTAATACCGTCAATTAATAAATATTCAAACATAACTTGTCGGTTAGTTCGTTTAATATAATCCTGAACCGCCGAAAGAATTTTACTGATATTGTATTTTTTGTTCATCGGGATAAGCTTATTACGAATTCTGTCGTTCGGCGCATGTAAGGAGATAGCCAAGTTAAATTGCCTGGGATCGCTAGCCATTTTTTTGATGCCGGCAATAATACCCACGGTGGATAATGAAATTTTACGAGCAGCAATATTAAAATACTGTGGATCGTTAAAAATAGATAAGGCTTGATAAACCTGCTCAATATTTAAAAATGGATCACCCATACCCATAAATACAACATTAGTTATTCGCTGCCCATCTTTTTTTATTTGCCGCGACCAAAATAAAAGCTGAAGAATTATTTCTTCAGCTTGTAAATTTCGCACAAATCCCATACGCCCAGTAGCGCAAAATACGCAACCAGCAGGACAACCGCACTGTGTTGATACGCAAACAGTAACACGACCATCAGTGTGCATCAATAGTACTGTTTCAATACTGTGACCATCGGCTAATTGTATTTTAGCTTTACTAACGGCTTGATTTTTGGCTTTGATCAATTGCGCGGCAATCGTCAAGGGAAAATCAATACTGAGTTGATGACGCAATGTCATGGGTAAAGTAGTAGCTTCTTGCCAATCGCTAATATGCTCCTGCAGTAGATAACGAAAAATCTGATTTTGTCGATATTTTGGTTCCCCAGCTATTATTTTGTGAATGGCTAAATAAATCATAATTTTATGAAACCATCATAGCAACTGCAATAACTGTTGTCCAGCGACCATCACTAGTAACCTCAGCTGATTGACAAATATGTCGGCTTTTCAAAATGTGACCTCGTGATCGATACTCTTTTCTTCTTTCCGACCAATCTTTTTCGGGATCCACCTCGATACCCAGCATTGTGCCGAGCATGGAAGCAGCTAAGTCTTCTGCATAATCACCGGCAATTTTACCTGTTTGGCCAAAGGCATGATGTTCCGACAAATAACCATACTGCTTACTATCCTTGGGTTTAGCCAGTCCGACGGCAGCAGCTAATAAACGATTAGTTTCCTTACTGGCCAAGCGAGCGATAACACAATGGACGATTTCACCAGGCTCTAATAAAGATAAACCTTTGCGAGCGGAAATTATCCGACATTTGGGCGGGAAGATGCTCGAGACAGTAACTACTAAATTAAACTTCTCAATACCAGCATTTCTCAAAGCGTCTTCGAATGAAGCTAACTCGTCTTTGTGTCGACCAATGCCTTTAACAAAAAAAATACTTTGCGGTACGTGTCTGTTACCCATTGTTTTCACCTTTCTAAATTAATGAACGAATAAATTAACTGCCAAAATAATAAATTATTAATAAACTACTGTCAATATTAATCTAAATATTTCCTTTTATTTTGCAAATGCTCAGGATAATTACGGCTATAAATAACCGCACCATCTTT
This sequence comes from Candidatus Komeilibacteria bacterium CG_4_10_14_0_2_um_filter_37_10, assembly GCA_002793075.1. Classification (NCBI taxonomy): domain Bacteria; phylum Candidatus Komeiliibacteriota; species Candidatus Komeilibacteria bacterium CG_4_10_14_0_2_um_filter_37_10. Next base: position 1,333 of record PFPO01000068.1, on the reverse strand, counting down.
GGTTGTTAAGAAAAAATAATAATCATTAGCCAGGGGTTCAATAACCGCTTGAATGGCTGAGAGACTGGGATTGCAAATGGGGCCTGGCGGTAATCCAGCCTGGCGATAAGTATTGTACGCCGACTGTATTTCGGTATCAGTATATGATGGCTGAGTGGTTCCTTTGTGAGTAATATAGTTAACCGTAGCGTCAGATTGCAAGGGGTAATTGTCCTGCAACCGTCGCCAAAAAATATCAGCTACCAAACGACGGTCTTGGTTAGTGGGTACTTCTTTTTCAATAATTGAAGCTAAGTTGATAACATCAGTCAGCTTTAATTTTTTTTGCGTTATTTTAGTCCGTATTTCTGCACTTATCTTCTGAGAAAAATTATCCAGCATTTTATTAATAATCTCTTCCGCGCTTGTTTGCTGATAAATACGATAGGTATCCGGAAACAAATACCCTTGTAAATAATCTACTGTGGGAGTTGCTAAAAAATCATAATCATAATCCTTAGCTAAAGCGGTCTTAAATTCGGCAACAGAGACAATATTCTGCTGAGCTAAATATTGAGCAATCTCTTCATTGGTCCAACCTTCAATAATAGTAATCGATTGTTCTTGATTTATGCTTTTGGGCTGGGTAATTATTTGCAAAACCTGCCAATAATTCAATGCTTCCGTAAAAAGATAGTCATTAGCAACTATTTGATCCTTCTTGTTGGTAATCAAAAGCAGTGTCATCAACACCAATGGTTGTCGAATCACATCGGCTTGAGCTAAATTTTGACAAATTTGCCAACTAGAGATTCCCGCTGGTATACTAATTTCTGTTGGAGCAAGGTTTTTCGGTACTACTATTAAAACTAAAAAAATAATTAATATAACACTCAAACTAATAAAAAATAATTTCATGATTATAAATATCTATTTAATTTTTTTTTCTGCTGACATTCCTTTAATAACAATTTGATCTTCTGGGCACTGCTCAACGGGCAAATTAAAATTGCATCCGGAGTATTGATAATGGCTAGATCTCGTACACCTAAGGTGGCAATCAGTTTGTGATCGTTATTTAAAATAATATTATTCTGACAATCTAAAGATAAAATATTTTGGCCGCGGATCACATTGTTACATTGATCGGCTAACAAAGTATCTTTCACTGCTTGCCAATGACCAATATCACGCCAAACAAACTGAGCGGGCAAAACTATCATGTGATGATATTTTTCCAGTAAACCATAATCAATAGAAATAGCTGGCATCTGTCGATAAGCATCCCGAACCAATGTTGACCATTGGTTTCTTGGTGCCGTTAATATTTTATTATACTGTTGATAATGCTGAG
>PFPO01000067.1 GCA_002793075.1 Candidatus Komeilibacteria bacterium CG_4_10_14_0_2_um_filter_37_10 | reverse complement strand
TTTTCCCTCTGATGTTAAATCAATCGGTTCGCCGTCCCACTCTGGATCGGAAAAATGTTTATACGCATCAACAAAATCTAAAATCGTAAAATATTCTTTACCATCAAAAAGCCTTGTCCCTCGACCAATGATTTGTTTAAATTCAATCATGGTATTAATTGATCGCATCAAAACAATATTACGAATATTGCGAGCATCAACTCCGGTTGAAAGTTTTTGAGATGTAGTCAAAATTGTAGGAATAGTTTTTTCATTATCCTGAAATTCTCGTAAATATTGATCTCCACGAGCACCGTCTTTAGCGGTCACTCTAACGCAATAAAAAGGATTGGGATTTTTCTTAAGTTTGTTTACCAAATCTCGTACTAAAAGTGCATGTCCTTGATTGGCACAAAAAATAATTGTTTTTTCGTTTTCTTTAATCTCCTCCAATACTACTTTTACTCGCTTTGCTTCGCGCTCTTTAATCTCAATCGTTCTATTAAAATCCGGTTCAGTATAAATCTTTCCTTCTTCGACTTCGCCTTCAATAATTTGATCGTCAGAAGTATAGATATAATCATCTATAGTTGTCTTAATTCTTTTTACTTTAAAAGGTGTAAGAAATCCGTCATTAACTCCCTCCTTCAAAGAATAAATATAAACAGGTTCACCAAAATATTTATAAGTATCAACATTATCTTTTCTTTTTGGTGTAGCAGTTAATCCAAGTTGCACGGCTGGTGAAAAATATTCTAGAATTCCTCGCCAATTACCTTCATCATTTGCTCCACCTCTATGACATTCGTCAATAATAATAAAATCAAAAAAATCTTTTGGATAATCTCCATAATATGAAGTATTGTTTGTTCCGCTCATGAAAGTTTGAAAAATTGTAAAGAAGACGCTTCCATTGGTTGGGACATTGCCTTTCTTTCTAATATCTAACGGGTTAATACGAACAAGAGCATCTTCTGGAAATGGAGAAAAAGAATTAAAAGCCTGATCAGCTAAAATATTTCTGTCAGCTAAAAACAAAATTCTTGGTTGCCTTACTCCGTCGTGTTTTAAATTCCATCTGGTTTGGAAAAGTTTCCAGGCAATTTGAAAGGCAATAAATGTTTTTCCTGTTCCGGTTGCCAAAGTTAAAAGGATTCTTTGTTTATTTTCAGCAATTGCGCTAAGCGTATTATTAACGGCAATTTCTTGATAGTAGCGCATTTTTTTTGTCCCGCCAATATCTTCATATGGAACTGTTGTAAATTTTTCTTTCCATTCATTCTGATCTAAAAATACTTTATTCCATAATTCCTCTGGAGTTGGAAAGTTTAATATATCTTCTTCTTTACCGGTCTTCATATCGACCTGATAGATTTCTTTTCCGTTAGTTGAATAAGAATATTGTATTTGAAGTTTTTTAGCATAGTCTTTTGCTTGTCCAAGTCCTTCG
>PFPO01000066.1 GCA_002793075.1 Candidatus Komeilibacteria bacterium CG_4_10_14_0_2_um_filter_37_10 | reverse complement strand
ATTAGTTATTTTGGTTGGAAGTTTGTTAAATAAAAATAGAGGTAAAAACGCTTTGTTATTGGAATATTCAACGTGCCTGATCATTCATAAAAGCACTAATCCTGTTTTTTTTGAGTAGATCACTGGCGTCGTTGATCGGATTGGCTCTTATTCCCCCATCAAAGTTGCCGTTTATAATGAAAGCGGTGAGCTAGAATTAAGACAGAATGATGGTACGGGAGACCTTATTCGTCTTATTACTGTAAACAAACTCACTTGTTTAGATGCTGATACTAAAGAAGCTAAAGCAGTATTAGCTTATCTGCAAGAATTAGATAACGATAGTGAGGTTGTTGTTTACAAGTTCACAAATGGCACAAAATAATGTTTAACCCGGATTTACAACTGTAAAGCCGGGGTTTTATTTTATTGAGAGAAGTGCTACCATATAGCCATGTTATTCACGCTTATTATATTGTTGTTAATAATTTTTATCACCGCTATCTTGACCACCGTTTCCTTGGTTGCTTATTTACGAACCCGCGTTCCTTTTGTTTCTTTATCAGCGAAAAAAATTGAGCAAATTTGGGAACAAGTTGTTTTGGAGAAAGGTAAGACATTAGTTGACTTGGGCTGTGGCGATGGACGGGTGTTGATAGCGGCCTGGAAAAAGTATGGAGCACAGGGCATTGGTTATGAAATAAACTTATGGGCCTATTTACGCGCCAAAATTAGAACTTTCCCCTATCGCCAAAATATTAAAATAGTTTATCAGAATTTTTTTCAAGCAGATTTTAAGGAAGTAAATTATATTTTTACTTATTTATTACCAACGGCCCAGGAAAAAGTAGAATCTCGAATAATGCCAAAATTAAAATCAGGAACATTACTAATTACTTACGCTTTTTGCTTGCCCACGATAAAATCCAGTCAAGAATTGGATACTGTTACCGACAAAAAAAGCGGAAAGATTTATTTATATAAAATATGAAGATAATTGCCGATCTACACATTCATTCTCCCTACGCGCGTGCTTGTTCGCCTATGTTAACATTACCCAATATTGATATTTGGTGTCAGAAAAAAGGGATTGATGTGGTGGCGGTCGGCGACTTTACGCACCCGCAACGATATTGGGAAATGAAAGAGTTATTAGTGGAAAAAGCCTCTGGACTTTATCAGCTAAAAAATAATAGTCAGAATACTTATTTTATCATGAGCACTGAGGTTGCCGCTATTTACTCACACCTAGGTAAGGTTAGGCGTTTGCATTTATGTTTATTTCTTTCTAGTTTAGAGAAGGTGCAAATATTTAATCAGGCATTAGAAAAACGAGGAGCAAAGTTAAAATCCGATGGTCGGCCAATATTAGGAATGAGTGCTAAAGATATTCTAAAAATATTAAAGGATGTTGATCCTGACGGCTTTATGGTCCCAGCACATGCTTGGACACCGTGGTTTGCGGTTTTTGGCTCCAAATCAGGGTATAATTCATTAGCGGAATGCTTTGAAGAAATGACCCCCGAGATCAAAGCTATTGAAACTGGTCTTTCCTCTGATCCTTTGATGAATTGGCGAGTGTCAGCCTTGGACCATATTAATTTAATTTCCAATTCCGACGCTCATAGTTTAGCTAATCTGGGACGGGAGGCCAATATTTTTGCTTTAGATGAACTGTCTTATGCAGAGATCAAAACAGCGATTAATGATAAATCGGCAAACAAATTAGTTCAGACCATTGAGTTTTATCCCGAAGAAGGTATGTATCATTATGATGGTCATCGTGCTTGCAATGTTTCTTTTGCGCCAGCAGAAACTAAAAAAAGAAAAGGTATTTGCCCAATCTGTGGCCGGCAATTAACGCTGGGCGTTGCCTACCGGGTAGATGAATTAGCCGATCGCAGTGAAAAAGATATCCACAGGCTAGGTAATTTCGTCAGCATTGTCCCCCTGCAAGAAATCCTAGCTGACGTTTATCAGGTGGGTAAAGGAGCAAAAAAAATTATAAATTTATATGATCAGTTAGTGCAAAGAGGTGGTAATGAATTCAATATACTTTTAAATTTAAGTAAAGAACAAATTATCAAAATTAGTAATGTGCAAATCGCCGAAGCTATTATCAAAATGCGGAATAAAGAAATAGATATTCAACCGGGCTTCGATGGTCAGTATGGTAGAATAAAAATAGCGATTAATAGCGAAAAAAGGCAACAAATTAGCTTAATTTGATTTAGTGGGAATAATTAGTTTGATGAATTTTAGACAAAACAAAAATCCAGTAGCATGAGCAAGCTGGATTTTTGTATTTCTTCTAGTTAGAAGAAGACCTAACTATTTTTTCTTTTTTGCAACTTTCTTTTTTGCAACTTTCTTTACAGCTTTTTTTGCAGCTTTCTTCTTGGCCATTTTTCTCACCTCCTTTAATTATAAAAATCTTATTCAATGGTTGTGTTAAATGATAAATAAATTAACTCAACTTAATAATATTATACAACCTTTTGACAAGATCAACAATAATATGTACCGTCAAAAAAGAAAAAAATAATAAATTAATTATCATTTCTGGTTAGTTTAGTATTAAATTACAAATATTTTTTTCTCAGAAGCTTAATTATAGTTAAAGTCAATGAACCAAAGGCAATTTCATGATCACTGGACTGAGTTAATACAAACAAAAACACACTCGGCCTGATCAAGATAATTTTGATTGAGGACAAGTGTGTTTTTATGATGTAGGTGAAGTATCTTATAGTACTTGATAAGCCTTATTTTACGTGGTGGGCACTGAGGGCTTCGAACCCCCGACCTCATGGATGTAAACCATGCGCTCTAACCAGCTGAGCTAAGTGCCCAAGATATTATTTTGTTAAACCGTTACTCTTATTAAATAATTACTATCTAACCTCGTCCAGAGGACAATCAGCCTTATCGCCGCGCTAGCGCTTTGGCGCAGCGGGTGGCTGAAGCTGAGCTAAGTGCCCATAATTCAGTTATTTGTTTTTGGCTATTTATTTTCTACTAGCACCACCGGTTAAGACGCTAGCTAATCCTTGCATAAATCCATCAAATAATCCAGTGATTGCCATAAAGCCAAAAAATATAATTACCAATCCCAGTAGTTTGTAGAAAAGCCTACTACCACCTTCTACGCCCAGATTTCTTTCGGCCCAAGCAACACGACCGAAGAAACTTAAATAGCCTTCAGTTTTCCAAATTACAGAAACGCCGATAGCGACGGCGATAAGACCAAAGAAAAATTCCATATAAATATTATTAAAGTTTTGTGGCTGTGCCAGCCGAAGCCTTGGCGAAGGCTGGTGGACCCGAGCGGATTCGAACCGCTGACCTCCTGCTTGCAAAGCAGGCATTCTAACCAGCTGAACTACGGGCCCTCGTCATTTTTCGACTTGTTCCGTTTCGCTCCTTGACGAATCATGTAGATTCGTCAATTAGCTCCACTATTCAAGTCGCAAAATTCCTCTTAGATTTTACTGGCGTAAAATCTATTACGAAAAATATTAAACTACTAACATTGATAACAAGAACCAGCTTTATTTGGTGCGGACGAGAGGATTTGAACCTCCACTCCCAGACGGGAACAAGCCCCTCAAGCTTGCGTGTCTACCAAATTCCACCACGTCCGCTAAATTAAGAAAAGCATATTCATTAAACTGCTTTTCTTAATAAGTAAGATAATTTAAGAAACCATTTTCTCTTTAAGTCTCTTTTTGGAGTCCCGGAGGTAGTATAATTTGGCTTTTCTAACTTTT
>PFPO01000065.1 GCA_002793075.1 Candidatus Komeilibacteria bacterium CG_4_10_14_0_2_um_filter_37_10 | reverse complement strand
GGTTATCTTGGTTTTGGTTCTTCAGTCAATGGCGGAGCTTACAGTGATGGACAAATGGTAATTACAACAGCCGGCAACGTCGGCATCGGGACGACGACACCAAATCTTCCATTACATGTCTATTCAGCGACTGGAGACACACTGGCACGATTTGAAAGTGGCGACCCAACAGCGAGAATAGTTTTAACTGATAGTGTAGGCTCAGCATTTATAGAAAATAATGGAACAAGTCTCAATTTTCCAAGTGGCAACGTCGGCATCGGGACGACGAATCCAGCAGTGAAATTTGAGGTTAAAGACACGACAACAGGTACCACGGGCATGTATTTTAGTAATTCGAACAGTAGCAGTGGTAATGCAAATGCAAGAATACAAATTTTCACTGGAGACGGTAGTTCAAAGTATGGCGTACTTACAGTCAAAAATAGTTCATACGGTAATCCTTTAGTCGCAGACGCATTTACAATAGGTTCTGTAGCACATACAGGCGGAGTTGCTTTCTTATCTACAGTCGGACCTTTCAAGTTTTTGAATAGTGAAACAAGTGAATTGGTCAGAATAACAAATACTGGCAACGTCGGCATCGGGACGACGGGGCCGACAGCAAAATTACAAATCAACGGAGTAACTGGAGATGCAACAGGAATACATTTTCTTGCAACAGGTTGGACAGCAAAAACAAGAATTGGTCCCGTCGGAACAGATGGAGGCCAATTAGTATTATCTACAAATGTTAATTCAGAAACCAGTGCTATTGATGATGCAATCCTTGGAACATCAAAAGTATTATTAGGTAATAAGTTTATATCTTTTTCTACTGGTGACACAAATACTGCCCCTTCTGAAAAAGTTAGAATAAATTTGGCCGGCAACGTCGGCATTGGGACAGTGGCACCAAGTGAGTTATTAGATATTCAGAAAGGAAATGATGGAGGAGTTCTTTCTTTGTCAAGATTAGATTCAAATAACCTCGTTGCTAGTGGTGATTTATTAGGGTCTTTAGTTTTCAAGTCAAATACTGGGGAAGCAACACAAAGTATTTTTGCAAAAATAGATGGAAATGCTGATGGAAATACTGGTTTAAATGATAGACCATCAAGATTAAGTTTCTGGACTATTCCTGATGGTTCAGCAACACTTGCGGAAAGAATGAGAATAGATAATAACGGC
>PFPO01000064.1 GCA_002793075.1 Candidatus Komeilibacteria bacterium CG_4_10_14_0_2_um_filter_37_10 | reverse complement strand
CCTAACGAAGTGTTTAACCGCCAACGATAATTAAGATTTGAAATAGAATTTAAGTGATTGACAATAAGCGAATACTCTATTAATATACAAAGGTTGTCCATTCTAGTTCTTTAATTAATCAATATTTACTAAATTAACTTATAGGAGATTATAGTTTGCAAAAATTTGAAGGTTTAATTGGCATTCATCAAATCGGTGATGCTTGGAAGGCTTTTATGAAGAGTCTGCCAAAGGAGAGGGTGAAAAAAATTTCAATTTCGGTATGCAACCATCAAGCTATTGAGAAAAAGGAGGAAATTTTTAATCATTTTGATATTTCTGAACTGATTAAAAAAGCAGAAACACAATTTGTCCAGGATAAAAACCGCTCTATTTTGCGATTACGATTTCAAAATAAGGGGTATCATGTACAGATGAGTTTGGTAAATAAACAACAAAATATTAGTCGAAATAACAGCAATAAAAAAGATATTCACTGCGCTACTCTGGATCAGGACAGGATTTATCTAAAAATAACTTCATTTAAATGAAGATTGAACCACTCTCAACGAGGGTGGTCTTTTTTTATTTGCTTAATCGCTAGCGGCGTCGTAAAATATATGTATGACCACAACATTAGAGAAATTAGTAATTTCCTTTTTGGAGTATTTGGAAGTAGAAAAGAATCGTAGTGTTCTGACGGTACGAAATTATAATTTTTATTTGCATCGTTTTTTACAGCAGAGTCAGGTGAGAAATCCTCAAGACATTACCCTGGAAGCTGTTAAGAAATTTCGGTTATATTTAAACAGGTTGGTAGTTGGCGGTAAGGCATTAAAAAAGAGCACGCAAAATTATCATATCATTGCTTTGCGTAGTTGGCTTAAATATATGGCTAAGCAGGACATTAAAACCTTGGCAGCAGAAAAGTTGGAATTAGCCAAAATAGGTGAGCGTATTGTTGATTTTTTGGAGGGTAATGACTTGGATCGTTTATTAAACGCCCCTTTTCAAAGTAAGGAGAAAGAAATTATTCAGCTACGAGATAAGGCCATTTTGGAACTATTATTTTCTACTGGTTTACGTGTATCCGAGTTAGTAAATCTTCAACGCGATAGTATTAACTTGAAGAAAGAGGAATTTACCGTCCGTGGTAAGGGCGATAAACCACGAGTGGTATTTTTGTCTAATCAAGCCAAGTATTGGCTGGGTCAATATTTACAAAAAAGACAAGATTTAGAAAAGTTTTTGTTTATTGCCCATGATCGAGCTAGTAAATCACGAACAGAGGATAGTTGTGCTTTAACATCACGTTCAGTGCAGCGTTTGGTGGATAAGTACAGCCGTATCGCTGGTATCACCAAAAGAGTCACACCGCACACGCTCAGACACTCATACGCCACAGATCTTTTGTATAATGGTGCTGATATTCGTTCAGTGCAAGCGATGTTGGGACACGCCAGTATTACCACCACGCAGATTTATACTCACGTTACCAATCAACAATTAAGAGAAATACATCAGGCTTTTCATGGTCGAACAAGAAAAAATAAATAAATAATTTATGAGCGAAGATTTATTATGTCAATCTTGCCATCAAGCCCCAGTGTTTATCGAGGGCTTGTGTGAATTTTATTATGAGGACATGCTCAGTCAACAGTTTACAAAAGAGGAAAGAGATGATAATTTTGTAATGCACAGTAAGGGTTTGATTAAGAATCAAGAGCAGGTCCGAGACCGCGGATTCAGTAAGGTGGCTAAAAATAAAAAATAAAGCGATAAATGTATTTTTACAGTCAGGATAGTTGTTAACGAATTTTCAATTTGGTTCAAATCGTGTCCTTGTAGTTTCAGCCACCCCGTTACGCTTGAGAGCTAGCGCGGTGAGAAGGCTGATCCCGCCAGAGGCGGGACAATGGTTCAAATCGTGTCCTTGTAGTTCAATGGATAGAACGTGGGTTTCCGGTACCTAAAATGGGGGTTCGATTCCCTCCAAGGGCACCACAGCACCATACGGTGCTGTGGGCACCACGTCATATTACTTGCTCGTCGTTGCGTGCTTCAGAACAAGTCTAAATCACTTCACGCAGCTCGCAAGCAATATTCCTTTAGCTCGCTTGCTTATTCCACCTTTGGCGGAACCAAGTAAGCTCGCTACATGATGTCTATTTTTCTTTAAATTTTCACTTTCTTTCCCGTGGGTAGTGGGATTCCTTTATAAAATATACTTAATTCGTCCCCATCTGACGGGGAATCGAACACCACCCTATGTTAAGACTTCGGTGGTGGTTGAAAAAATACCCATTAAAATTATTTATGGAAAATTTAGAACAAAAATATCAATTAGTATTAAAAGAAAGTACTGAGAATGAAAATATTATCGGGCTATTTTTTGGCGGTTCCCATGGAAAAAGCAATGACTTCATTACTCAATATTCCGATATGGATATTTATGTGATTTTATCTGATTCTGCGCTAAAAGAAGTAAAAGAAAAAATGGAAAGTTATTTATCTGATTCGTTTGAAATTAAAGTTTTGAGTTTAACTGAATTGAAAAATCACGCAATTTGGGGAAGCGACCATGAATGGGATAGATACAATTTCGCACACAATAAACAGTAATTGATAAAACAGGTGAACTTACTAAAATTATGAAGGAAAAAGGAACTTTACCAGAAAGTGCAAAATTGTCAGTTATTAAAGACTCTCTTGATGCTTATATCAACGAAGTCTATCGTTCGGCAAAATATTTTAGAGAGGGGAAAGATACAGCGGGATATTTAGACGCAGTAGAATCTTTACCATTTCTTATGACGGCTTTATATGCTCTTGAAGGACGTCTAAAACCATACAATAAATATTTTGAATGGGAACTCAAGAATTATCCCCTAGAATTTTTGCCTTTTGATACAGAGGAATTTATTGTTGATTATTTGGATATTTCACGAACTGGGAATTTTGAAAAACAAGCAAAGATCTTTAAAGCTGTGAAAAAATTATTTATTGAGCAGGGGTATAAATATATTTTTGATGAGTGGAAAACTTATTATTTTGTAGGAGATGGAAAATAATGTAATGGAGAATGTTTATGGATATTAGTAGCGTTTTTTGATAAACTAGGTTGTAATGGAGTCGTATAACTACGCTGCATCATTTTGTTATCAGTGGGATTCCTTTAGCTCCCCGATCCTGATTAAGCAACACGTTTTTTTAGTAAAGTTTAATTATATGAAAAAGAATAGTTTGAATAAAATCACTTTAATTATTGTTATCGTATTTATTGTTGGTATTGCAGGATATTTTATTTTTGATCAGGAATTGACACCCCCGTCTCAGGCTTTATCGCCGTCAGTGAACACCCCGGGAAGTACGAGTGATTTGGTTATCAAAGAGATAAAAGAGTTAAATTTAAGGATAACGGGGGCCTATCCAAAATTTTCTCCCCTGGGTGATAAAATTGTTTTTGCGTCTCGCGGTCAGGATGAAGGACTTTGGTTGGTTAATGTCGATGGATCAAATTTAGAAATATTTACAGTGGAATTCTTTCTGCCGTTGATGATTATGAATGGTCGCGTGATGGAAAATATATTTTTGTTGTTACCCAGCAAGAAACCAATAGTCGCTTTGCTGGATCAAAGGACGAGGTAATGAATGTTATTAATATCCAGACTAAAGAAATAAAGCAAATTTTTGGACCAGTTACAAACATTTTGTACCCGCAGTGGATTACCAATGAAGAAATTGCCTTTATCTATGAAAACAAAACGTCTCGGGAAAATTTTATTATCTTTGACATTTGGGGTAAAGAAAAGAAATTTGTTAATAAAAATGAACCGATTTTTTTCTATACTTTCGATAATGACACTGGTGCTGCCGATCAATCTGTTATTAAATCAGTAACCCTTGATGGTACCACGCAAGAGCTTACCGCCCCAGCTTTTATCGATCCTGTTTTATCTCCCGCTGGTACCAAAGTTGTTTATTATCAGTACACTGGTCCCGGGAAGATGATGACGATGAATATCGATGGCTCTGAACAGGTAAATATTATAACTGAATCCGGTATTACTGACCCCACCTGGTCTTCTAATGGTAAGATTATTGCTTATAGTGTAGAGCAAGACGATGGCATGGCAATACTAGCGTGGGACATTTATGCTATCAATGCTGACGGTACGGATAAGATTAAACTTACTGATTCCGGTAAACAATTCGCCGCTCATCCTCGCTGGTCAGCTGACGGTAAAAAGCTAGTGTTTGATTATCAGGAAAACGGGAAGATTGTTTTGCTAATTTTCAAATAATAATTTGCGTTAGTTGTTAAAAAAATATTTTAATTTATTATATAAAAATCTTATGACGGAAAGACCAACCATAAAAAATTATAAGTTAACAGAAAAAGAAATTAAGGAAATAAAAAAGGATGCTAATAACCCCTTATTAGATGTCGATAGTAATATAGAAAATTTTATTATTACGTTGCCAGAAAAGAGAATGTTTATTCTCAAAAGAAGTGAGGTAATTTTTGAAAATCAAAACGTTGATATGATGGATTTTATTCGCGGGGTTTTGTATAAATGTGATGACGTCAATGTTTCCACCAAAGAATCATTGAAAGAGTATTTTCAACGTAAGGAAGAATTGGAAAAAGAAGTAAATAAATTTTTAAATAACATTGGTATTGATAAAATCGTAGTCAACGATCATGTTCAGAGCGAACAAAACATTAGAGATTATAAAGAAAAAATGTTGAGTGAATTATTAGCAACAAGTGAACTGAATGATTTGGATAAGAAAATAATTAGTAAAACATACTACGATAAATTAAATAAGGCTAAGGAGGAGAGAAATAAGAAAAATAAGAGCAAAAAGCATTAATTCTATTCTTGACAACGACACTGATTTATATTAGAATTGAATCCAGTTATCTAACATTATGGTAGGAGTTTGTTTAAGAAGTAATAAACTTTTTCAGTAAAATCCTGTCACCCGTTGCACAAGCGCTAGCGTGGTGAGATGGCGGGATAATGGTAATTACGCCCCGGTAGTTCAATGGATAGAACGAGAGCCTTCTAAGCTTTAAATCAAGGTCCGATTCCTTGCCGGGGTACCACGTCATACTTTGCCTCGTCCGCTCCATCCAGCTATTCACGAAGAGCTGGATTCCGCTACTCTCAGCAAAGTATTCCTTTTAGCTCGTCCCATAGCAACGGGACTCGCTAGTAAATTTATTTTTCATGGTGGCTATAGTTTAGCGGTAGAACAGCGGGTTGTGGTCCCGCTAGTCTGGGTTCAACTCCCAGTAGTCACCCCAGCTCGTCCAACGAGCTGTCACGTTTGACGTTACATTTGACGAGTCGGTAAAAACATATCAAAATTGTTCACTATGAATTTTTTTGTAAATAAACAAGATGCCTTAGCCAGAGAGAAGTATCTCAAAAGTGGCTATGGCCACCAGTAGTTGCATAATATATTACAGAATACGTCGAGTAATTAATTGATTGATATATTTACACGAAGTTGTTAAAAAAAAAGATATCATACTGATGTAAAAAAATCTCTAATTTTTTATAGAGGTTTTTTTATTTTCCATTTAATTTTTGAATAAAGTTATTCATAGTAGTCGATGATAGGATGCGTTTATGCTTTATAAAATATTCGTCTATTAGATTATAAAACTCATAAATTCTTGTATAGCCAGAATCGTAAAAATATTTTAAGTTAGAGTTACGTTTTTTTTGTTCAGGTATAAAAAATAAATTAGCAGCATAAATAAAATTTTCTTCAAATTTTACTCTAGTACTATCTTGTAAATAACCCCTACCTACAGGTAAGGAAAATTTGATTTTGGACAAGTCGTTATGATATTTATTTTTTAACAAAACATGCATTAATTCATGACGGGCTGTTGGCCAGTTAATATTATTATCGCAATTCAAAGAGAAAGCGATTATTTTTATTTTGCTACTATTATAATTCGTTCCTCTTTGGAAGCTATCTAATAAATTCAAGTGTGTTTGAATTGTTATGTTTATGTTTGACGGTTGTAAGTTAAAAAATTTCAAAACAGTTTCTAATTCTTTTTTACCACGAGTATTAAAATCATGATAATTTTTTACAGTTAGACAATATTGTTTGTATAATATTTTTATAGTATTTGATTTTTCTAGTTTTTTGATATTGGCAATAAATTCTTTTTTAATTAGTTTTGTTTTAGTTAAGTTATAGAAAGGATCGTTATCTTGTGCTTTAAATAATAAGTTAACAAGCCTAATATATTCGTCGCTCGAACAAGGTAAATTTTTAATTAGAGTTAATAGTTTGATTTGTTTTGCATCGTCTTTAATAAAATTAGAAAATACGTTAACCATTTCACGACGAAGATGATGTTGTCCAAGTGGGTTATTTTCATATTTATAACCCGCAGCGTTTATTATTAGGAAAGCTATAAATAGTTGAATATTTGGTTTGAAGATAATTTTCATATTGACATTTGTTTATATATATTATATCAATAAATTGAATAATATAGAACATTAAAAAGGAGAATAATATGCCCATTATATATTTAATAAGACATCTGGAGGATGAAATGGGAAATATTACAAAGAAGGGTCAGGAGCAATTAAAGGATCTTGCTGCGAAAATTATTTCTGACAACATCGTAGTAAGTTATTTTTGCTCTAGTAAACACAATAGATGTCGCCTGGCTTTAAAGAAATTAGCATCCTTATTGAATTATAATGATAATAATTTTGTAAGAATGTTTTTAGATTTTGATTTTTCTACTGATCAATTAAAAACGTGGCAAAAGAATTTTACTTCAAAAAAATTTCAGGAAAAATTAATTCTGTTTAATAGTAAATATTTTGCAGCAAAAGAAATTTGCCCGGAGTTATTAAATCGTGATATTTGCAAGTTTGGTGAGCTAATGAGTGGTATTATGGATGAGGTTCCTATTGATTCAACGATTTTTTGTTTTAGCCACAATACTTTTATACTTGCAATATTAAATAATATTGTTGATACTTCAGAAGTACCATTAACATTGAATTATTGTCAGGGTATATGTTTGGAGTTTAATAATAAATCTTGTTATTATCTTGGTTCGTTTAATTAATAAAAGCGACTGTCTTAGACGATCGCTTTTTTTATTGTTAGATATTAAGTTGAATCCTGAACATCGCTTCGGTTATTTTTTTTATTGATTCGCATTTGGGATTTTTTGTTTTAGCAAAATTATTAGAGAAATCGTATTTGACTATCGGACAATCTCCTTTGCAGTTGTGTTTAGCAAAACAATTTTTTATTACGAGTTATCCATAAACAAAGTAGGGATAGAATGAGCCTATTTGTATAAGTTATTCTTTTGTGTTATACTAGCAATATTCTTGTACAAAAATACTATTATTTGAGAGGTAGTCGAGCTTAATAACTAATATTTAGAAAATTATTCACTAGTAAAAATTTATATTATGAATGGCATAATTAAAAGAAAAACCGATAAAGGTTTTGGATTCATTTCCGTTGAAGGCAGTGATAAAGATTTATTCTTTCACAGCAACGCATTAGTCGATGTTACATTCGATGAACTCAACGAAGGTGATAAGGTTTCTTTTGAGACCGAACAAACACCAAAGGGTTTAAACGCCAAAGACGTTAAGAGAGTCTAGTCTTGGCACCAAAAAATCGCCGAATTTATTGCTTTATTATGAGCGTAACTAATTGGCGATTTTTTGTTTGCTAAAAAAAGTTTCTATTTTTTAAGTAGAAACTTTTAGTAGGAAAATATTTTGGTTTATCTAGATCTTCTGGCAAAGCCATAACTTTTATAACCAGATCGTGAGGCGCTCGGACGCTTAGCAAAACCACCACCACTGCGCCCACGAGATCTATTGAGAGAGCCAAACTTTTTTGATCGGCCACCACTGGAATAAGCTTTTTGTATTGACGCGCTATACTCCTCAGTTATATTAGGAATAGATTTGATAGCCAGCGTTGCTTTGATCAATCTTTCAATTGTCCAAAGATTGTGTTTTTGATCAGGTAGAACAAAGGAAACCGCCTTGCCCTTAAGTCCAGCGCGCCCAGTTCGACCAATTCGATGAACATAGTCCTCAGCTTGTTCTGGTAAGTCATAGTTGATTACGATTTCAATATTATTTACATCAATACCACGGGAAGCAATATCAGTAGCAACTAGTATGCGGTACTGTCCGTTTTTAAATCCCTGTAGGGCTCTAGTTCGTTGTATCAGGGAGCGATTAGAGTGGATCTCTTCAGCTGAATGACCGAAGATCCGTATTTTTTCCGCTAATTTTTTAGCAGCAAATTTCGTGCGAGTAAATATTAAAACAGTACCTTGGTATTCTGCTAATAATTTTTCTAGCAGCATTAGTTTTTTTGTTTGTTGGACAATAAATATCTCCTGTTCAATATCTATAGCTGGCGAACCAGATGGTGAAACCTCAATGCGTAATGGTTTTCTCATGTAGGTATTGGCAATCTTAGCAATACGATCAGGCATGGTAGCTGAAAAAAGCATTGTTTGTCTATTTTTGACAGTCATAGAAAATAATATCGTTCTAATGTCTGGTTCAAATCCCATATCTAACATACGGTCAGCTTCATCCAACACTAGAGTATCCACAAAAGATAAATTTACTGTTCGCCGTTGTAAGTGATCTATTAATCTGCCGGGTGTGGCAATGATAATTCGTGGTCTATTTTTCAATTGTCTGATTTGTGGTTGAATGGATGTTCCGCCGATCAGTACTGCTGTTTGAAATTTGTAGGTACGAGAAAATTGATTGAGCGTTTCATCAACTTGATATGCTAGTTCTCTAGTCGGGACAATAATTAGCCCCATACTTTGACCACTGGTAATTTTTTGGATCATCGGAACCACAAAAGCAAGTGTTTTACCAGTTCCGGTTTGGGCAATTCCCACCAAGTCTTCTCCTTTGATAGCAATAGGGATTGCTTGATGTTGAATTGGTGTCGGAGAAGTAAGTGATAGCTTCTCCAAATGTGTTAGTAAATCTGATTTAATACCCAAATTGGCAAAAGACAGTTTGGTTTGCGTGTTTTCTTTCATAAAATTGTTACATTAATAAAATACGACCCGAGATTCCACTGGTCGCATAATATTTATATAACGAGTAGTTTCGAGTCCTCGCTCGGTGAGCGAATCATAACAAGGCGTAGTATAGTGCAAAGACTCGTTTTTGTCAAGCCCAGGTACTTAACTGGGGTTTATTAGAATAAAATTATGTTTTAGGTACACACATTTTGCACTCTAGCTAATACCTCATTTGGGGTTTTACCACCCAGGGCACAGTGTTCTAGGTTAT
>PFPO01000063.1 GCA_002793075.1 Candidatus Komeilibacteria bacterium CG_4_10_14_0_2_um_filter_37_10 | reverse complement strand
GGCACCACATTTAACATCACAACTACAGCAAATTATTTAGCGACAGTTGGCGGTAGTTATACACTCAATAGCACTGGCGCTACCAGCATTACGGCGGGTGCCGCTTCGAACTTTACTACCTTGGCAGGGGGACTAGTTTTGAACGGCGCAGAAGGCGTAAGTATTGCTGGTAATGCCAGTGAGATTGATTTAACCACGTCAGGCGCACTAGATCTTAATTCTGGTGCCCTAACGTGGGATGGCTCATCAGCCAACCTGACTTCTTCTGGCGTCTTTAATATTTCCCAGGGCGCATCTTCCACTTGGACGCTGAATAATAATGTTAATGCTTTGAACTTTGACGCCAATACTTTAACTATTGACGCCTTGAATAATAGAGTGGGGATTGGCTCGACTTCGCCTTCAGCAACTTTAGATGTTGCCGGTACAGCTCATTTGCGTGGAGCAGCTGGTCAAACTGGTTTATTTGTTAGTTCTGCAGGCTTCGTCGGAGCAGGCACCACGGCACCAGCAAATCCATTATCAGTTAACGGCGCCTCTTCTTTTGGCACTTATGCAAATACCGTTGCCCCAGCTAATGGTTTAATTGTTAGTGGTAATGTGGGAATTGGTACCACGGCGCCAGGAACTAAATTGCAAGTACAAAATGGTGATATTACTATTAATACAACTGGTGGAACGGCAAATTTATTAATACTTGCTCAAGGAAATAGTGATGCTACTCCATTTTTATCTTCAACGGAAACCGGTGAAACTTACGGCTGGGGATTCTTTGATCGCAGTACTGAGGGAAATTTCCAACTACAGAAAAAAACTGGTGGCGCTTGGACTAATGTTATTACCATTGATAGAAATAATGGTAACGTTGGTATCGGTACCACCGTTCCCATTTCTTTATTACAAGTTGATAATGGTGGTACTTTCACTTTTGCCAAGGGTATATCTCTGGGTAATGGTGATAGTGGATGGTATGAAAGTGCGGATAATGTTATCCGCATGTCTTTGGGTGGTACGCAGCGGTGGACATTTAGCGGCGATAGTTTGTCAGGCTCTTACGGAGTTGGTACAGCCAATATGTTAAACGTGTTGGCCAGCGCCACGGTACCAGTCTTTACTTATAGCGGAGATACAAATACTGGTATTGGTAGCGCTGGTTCCGATATAGTATCAGTCATAGCAGGCGGTAATAATGTTTTGAATGTTACTTCGAGTAATGTCGGCATTGGGACGACGACGCCAGGTTTTAGATTGGTAGTTAAAGGTGCCTCTGATAACGAAAGTGTTTTAACAATCAATAAAAACTCAACTGGTTCGGATAGAATTTTATTGAACTTAAATAATGGAGTTGGTGAAATATCTTTAAAAAATGATTCATCCGCAATTACAACATTATTGTCTGCTAATGGCAGTAGTTATCTAAACGGTGGCAATGTTGGCATCGGGATGACGAGCCCACAAAATAAATTGGACATTTTGTCAGCGTCCGGAAACGTCATTAATGTTCAATCTTCTTCAGCTACGCCGGTTGATATGTTGGTGATTCAAGGTTTGGATGCTACAAACACAAATTTAAAATTAAAAAGAACTTCTGGCGCAATGTTGGCGAGTCTCTATGATACTGGCGCCACCAACGATGGAGCCTTAGCATTATATGATGGCAGTGCAGCTCAGCAGGTTTTCCTAAGAGGACAAGGCAATAGTTATCTAAACGGTGGCAACGTCGGCATTGGCTCGACTTCGCCTTCAGCAACTTTAGATGTTGCCGGTACAGCTCATTTGCGTGGA
>PFPO01000062.1 GCA_002793075.1 Candidatus Komeilibacteria bacterium CG_4_10_14_0_2_um_filter_37_10 | reverse complement strand
TTACTGCAAAAATTAATATGTTGTCCGTTCATTTGGGTAGTGGTTGCAGTATGGCTGTTATTCAGCATGGTCAGGTAGTAGCTACCACCATGAGCTTTACACCGAATAGTGGCTTAATGATGATGAGTAGGTCAGGAGATATTGATAGCGGTATTATCTTTTATTTATTAAAGAAACGGTGGCCAGCAAAAAAAATTAATTTACTTTTAAATGAAGATAGTGGATTTAAAGGTTTAACCGGTACTGCTAATTTTGAAAAGTTTTTATTAAGTTATAAAAAGCAGCCCAATCAAGAGAAATTTCAAGCTTTAGCCAGTTTTGTCGATCAGCTAGCCTTTGCCATTAATGGTTATTTAGGTCTTTGGCCGCAAACTGAATATTTGGTATTTACTGGTGGTTTAGGTCAAAATTCGGAATTATTACGCCAGATGATTCTTAGTAAGGTGGTCTTTGAGGTGAAGACCATTGTTATTTCTGCTCAAGAAATGGATTTTATTTTTTCACAATGCTCAAAATGTTGATAAGATATTTAGTCAGTATTGCTATGGTAATTTTATTATGGCCAACTTCGACCTTAGCGTTGGCTTATGATTTGTCTATTAATAATACTGATATATCTTTTTCTACCGATAATCTATTGGTTGGACAAGCGATACGTTTATATGTGCGAATAAGAAATATTGGTGCTGAGGATATGAAAGGATATATAACTTTTTTTCAAGGAAATCAAGTTATTGGTGATTCGCAACAAATTGCTATTCGCGGTGGAAATTATGGTGACGCTTGGGTAGATTTTCGCGTACCCGATAGCTCATTTAATATTTTAGCGAGGATTCAAGGCACGCAACCGGTAGATCAAAATTCTGCTAACGATCAAGCACTAACCACAATGTTTAGTGTTGATATTGATACCGATGGTGACAAGATCGGTGATAACGCTGACCCCGATGATGATAATGACGGTTTGACAGATGAACAAGAAATAAAATTAGGCACTGATTCTAAAAAAAGAGATAGCGACGGTGATGGCGTTAATGACGGTGATGACTATTACCCACTTGATGCTACTCGTTCACAAAAGCAAGAGCCAATTAAAAAAGTTGAAAAGAATGATGCCAGCCTAGCAAATGTTACGACTAACAATAATGAAATATTAAAAATTAAAACAGCAGAGAACGATACTAACGATAACCAAGTAGTAGAAGTAAAAAATTATGATAAGGATTTTCCTATCGATGATAGCAGTATTCAATTGACTGACCGTGATCTTAGTAATAATCCCTTGACTATTGCTACCATAATTAGAAGTTGGTATTTTTGGTCGTTATTAGCTATAATAATTTTGATCATCTTTTTATTATATTATTATCGTAAGCTTGATTGGCAACTAAATCGCATTATACCCCGTTTAGTTAAGGATCAGAGTGAAGAGACGATAGTCCAGGACCAAAAAATTATTGATTTAAGAAATATACGAAAATAAATGAAAAAAGTTTTGACTGGTAATGAAGTTGTTATTGAAGCTGCGCTCGCTAGTGGTGCGACTGGCTACGCCGGTTATCCAATTACACCAACGACCGAGATCATGACCGAGTGGGAGCAAAAAGCTACTAAAAATAAGCAACAATTATTATTTATTCAAAGTGAAGATGAAATGGCTGCGGGCTTTATGACTTGTGGTATGATCATCGGTGGCCGCAAGGCCTTTACTGCTACCGGTGGGCCAGGTAACGTTTTAATGCAGGACCCACTTTCTATGGCCGAGAGTCTACGATTACCGCTAGTAGTCATCGTTGGTCAACGCGGTGGTCCATCAACAGGATCAGTTATTTACTCGCAACAGGAGCTATTTTTAAGCGCCTGGGGTGGTAATAGCGAAGGTTATCGGATTGTTTATTCTGCCAGTAATTTAACAGATTTGTATAACTGTGTTATTAAAGCTTTTAATGTTGCCTGGACTTACCGTTGGCCAGCTATAGTATTGACCGATGGTTATTTATTAAAAACAGAGAACGAAGTTGATATTATGCCACCCAAGAAAATTGTGTCCAGTTATCCGTTAATGGTAAAAAAAACAGTTCGTGATACAAGCAACGAAAGTGAATATGTTAATTGGTGCAATACTTATTCAACCGAAGAAGATTTGTATGTTTTTAACAAGACTCTTCATCAGGATTTTGCAGCGATGACAAAAAAAATAGTTGAGTATGAGATCTATCCGCAGATGAGAAAAACGATGATCGTTGCTCATGGTTTGATCGCAGCTTCGGTTAAAGAGGCTCTGTTAAATGATCAGAATTGTTTTCTTTTTCGACCGATTACTATCAATCCATTTCCCGTGCAGGAATTTAACAAGTGCGCAGCCGCCGTGGATAAAATCATAGTAATTGAGTCAGCCTATAATCAGTTAATCAGAGTAGTTAAAGAAAATTTACAAG
>PFPO01000061.1 GCA_002793075.1 Candidatus Komeilibacteria bacterium CG_4_10_14_0_2_um_filter_37_10 | reverse complement strand
GCTATTTCTGGTACCTCAATCATAAACAACTCTTTCAAAAAATCTGGGTGGCTACGGGATAAAATAATTTGCGGCCCTTTGTTAGACATCTCCACCGCTAAAACTAAAAATTTTAATCTTTGACCAGATTTATAATTATCACTGGCCATTTGTTCCTCTGGTGGTACTACACCCAACGAGGAACCAATATCTATAATAATGAATCTTCCCTCGCGCCGTTGCACGGTACCAACAATAAGTTTACCTTCTTGATCTTTAAAATCATTATAAACAGTCTCTCGTTCAACTTCTCGCAAGCGTTGAATGATGACTTGTTTTGCTGTCTGGGCAGCCATGCGGCCAAAAGCCGCCGGTATTTCTAATTCCTGAATCAATTCATCGCCAACCTTAATTTTCTTATTAATCTTCACAGCTTCGACCAACATAATTTCTGTCTTGGGATTAAATCTCTTGGTATCATCTTCAAATTCTTCGCCAGCTTCTTTACGCAATCGGACTTCCTCTAATTTCTTCTCCATTTCTTCCAAGTCCATATCTTCAACAACTGTCTTAACATCAAAAACTTTTATTTCGCCGGTGCTAGCACTAAATTCGGTTTTGATATTTTGGTTTTTTTCACCAAAATCTTTGCGAAAAGCAGCAGAAAGCGCAGCCTCAATTGTTTCAATTACTGAATCAAAAGAGATCTTCTTTTCCTCACAGATCTGCTCAATCGCTTGTACTATTTCATTTTTTTCGGACATATCGTTTTTTTAATAATAAAGGCTAGTATGAAAATACTAGCCTATGATTATATTAGCAAACTATTACCACTTTGTCCACCATTGACACACACTAAATAATATACTATGATACTATATTGATAAATTGATCTTTAATTTAAATAAAAAAATAGGAGTAAATATGTTACTTTCCGTTGAAATGACACTGGAACCTAATGAAAAACGAATTATTTGGCAGAAACTAATACCCGTTTTTTTCATGACAATCATCTTTGCCATTCATTATTCATTCTTTAATGATACTATACTTGGCTTACTGGTTGCCTCTAGCTTTGCCGCTGTTTTCTTTTCGTTAGCAGTAATCAGAAATTCAGAACCCATACTTGGAGTCATTGTAATGTTTTTTTACATTGTTGTTGGGGTCTGGGTTATTATTACCTTTGAGCTCGAGGAAGGAATTACGATGATGTTAATATCTTTACTCGCCACATGTGCTAATATTGCCACCGTTGCCAATTTTCGAAGCAATGAGAAATATAAAGTTTCTTCATTGTTCAATCTAGCAACAGCTCTTCTACAATTTATTTTGCTCTGGCTCGGTTTATACTGTGCGCAGCATCTACAAATAACTTGGCATTAAATGTCATTCTACGTCTGAATATATTAACTATATTCAGATTTTTTTATCAACAAGCATAATTCCTTTAAAAAAGTAACTTATTTAATTCTTTTCCTGCAATCAATAAGTATCTAAAATAATACAAAACGAGGCCAATTTACGACCTCGTTTGTGAAATAAAATATGAAATTTTAATATTATACCTTATGATTATCGTCTTTATCGTTCAATTGGCTGACATCATTAAATAAATCATCTTTGGTAGTAAATAAATCTTGCTGATCAAGATTATCTACTTTCTGTTCCGTTAATATCTCCATGATCTGCTCTTTTTGTCTTTGTCGATAATTAACAAAGGACCAAGTAGCCACAACTATAGCCAAAATCAACAACATTACTAAACCAATATTCTGATTCTCTCTTTCGCGTTCTACTAATCGGCTTTTGAGAACTGCCTCATCTTCGCGAAAAAATTCATCGATTACTCTGTCCTTATCAACGGTTTTTTGTAAATCACTGATCGTTTGTGTCTTTTCTTCCTTAACACCGCCAGCAATATTTCCACTTTCACCAACTTTTACATTTCCACTTTCTTCACCAATTACGTTCATATTTACCTTGTTTTCCTCATCTTTTACTACCACTCTTTCTTCGGCATCTTCTTGATCAGTAATAATCTGCTCATTTTTCACTGAATCTTCCTCTTTGGTGGCTACTTCTTCTTTAGGCACGACAACTTCTTGCTGGTCTTTTTGTTCTTTGTTTTGCACTACTGGCGCTTTCTTGATTACCAATAAATCCAAATGGTCTGATTCAACAGATCTTTCCTTTTCACTTAAATTACGCGCTACCGTAAAAATAGTGTGTTTTCCGGGATTTAATGGTAAAAATGGCCGATAATAAAAATTTCCCACGCCAGAGGAATGAACTCTCAGCGTTGCCCGGCCATTGTATTTGCCATCAATATACACATCAACAACGGTATTATTCCAGCTAACTCCAGCAATTACCGTTTTGTCAGCATAAAAACTGGTCTTGACACCGATATTTAATACTGTTGGCGCTGGCACCTGACAATCACTAGGGTTCTGACAAGCTGATTGTTCAGCTTGAACAATACCTGGCAAAAAAATTAACAAAAGAAATAAACAAAAAAATAAGGCCCTCGTCAAATTCTTTTGCTGATACATATTTACTATTTAGACAATTAATTAATGGTTTAAAATTAATATCATTTCTATTTTTTTACAAGTTTATAAGCTGTTCAAAAGCTATTGATTACTTGTTCATCAATCTCATGGTTAGCAAGTAATTCTATTCGCACTCGCCCTGTGGATTGATTTAGCGTTACCAAGGCCACATCAAGCTGCCAATCATCATTTAGTCCCTTTTGATCGACGTATTTGAGGATGGTGTTAATAATCCGATACTGTTTATAAGCTGTTAATGACTCCTCCGGCCAATATCTTTTTTCTCCACAGCAACTCTTAATTTCAACAAAATGATAAATATTATCTTTACGAGCAATAATGTCAATTTCACCAGCCCGACAAAACCAATTTTGTTCAACTATTTCAAAATGATTTTTCTTCAACCACCAGCAAACAGCTTCTTCGCCCCGTTGACCAACTAGTTGCCGATGGTTATTGCTCCTATTTTTCCCACTAGCTTTTATAGCCATACATCAATCTATACAAATAATACCCACTTTGACAACTATCTGAATTTTGCCACAAACTGTAATTCAAAAAAACCACCATAATAAATACGGTAGTTTACTGCTAATTCAGAAGGTTATTAAAAACCCCTGATCCTAAAAATGTTATGTTAGGGTAAATATTTCTCAAATTCTTCCTTTAATTGCTGCTCTTTCTTTTTCTTTGGTAAATCAATCAGCAGGTATTTAAAAACAAAAACCAGCCAAACGATACTTGCTAACCACCACAGCATAGTCCACCCGCGCATACCTAAATAAGGTATCAGCTGATAACGAAAGAAAAGTAATAACAAACCAACGATACTGAAGGTAAATAAAAAATTAGCGGTTTTCTGAAAGAATTTCTTATACAGAACATTAACGCTCTTTCTTTTACGCCACCAAGAGCAAATAAGCGCTAAAACAAACAGCGCCAAGTAAATGGCCACGGATATTTTTAATACATTGCTCGTTACCGGTGCCATGTAGTTTGTAAACAAGTAATTTAATTTAAACCAATTGATCATATTATTTTTGAAATATTAAACCGTAATGATATGGTCCAGCGGAAAATTCTTGCACGAACTTCAGACTAATCTGCTGGGCTAAACCTTTAACCGTCTCTGGTGACAATCTTTTCTCTACTGCTGGTCCGATCGGAGTAGCCTTTGGTACCCACTCAATAATTAATAGCTTCCCACCAACCTTCAATAATCTAGCAGCTTCTTTCAAAACTGACAAGTGGTCTTTGTTTTGATATAACACCGCTACTAAATAAGCAAAGTCCATTTCTCCTGGTATCTTGGTTGCTCCGTAAACTTCAACATTACTCCAAACTGTATGTAAGCAACTGTATTTAGCCGTTCGCGCCCGCTCTTCCACTGCTGATAAAACATCCTTTAAAACATCCACAGCATAAACCTCGCCATCACTACCAACCAATCGCGCGCTGGCTAGAGAAAAGTTTCCCATTGTTCCGCAACCCAAATCAGCAACTTGGCTTTTAAAACCAACTTTTAAGATATTATTTAAAATGTTATCTGGATCAAGCAACTTTGCCCCTCCTAAATCCAAATCTGACATATGCTTATTATTAATTTATATTATAAGTATAACAAAAAAAACCTATTTTGCTAATCTTTCTTGCACCGGACGATAACTTGTTCTATGGAGAACACATGGTCCATACTTTTTTAGTCCTTTTTGGTGCTTAACTGTACCATAACCAACATTATGTTGAAAATCATATTGCGGATACCGCCGGTGCTGTTGTTGCATCAGTCGGTCGCGATATACCTTAGCGATAATCGACGCCGCACTAATCTGCTGAATCTTTTCATCACCTTTAATAATAAACTGATAAGCAATATCAAATCGACCGCGCCTGACCATGTCCGCCAAAATTAATGTTGGTTTCTTTTTTAGTTTGGCGATAGCTTTTTGCATTACCAAAACATTGGCTTGCTGAATACCGATGCGATCTATTTGTTTATTACTAATACTGACAACAGCCCAATAACTATTTTCTTTTATTATTTTCTCTAAGCTTTGGCGACGTGAAGCAGTTAATTTTTTTGAGTCTTGCAGTGCTACCGACAAATTATTTTTAAAAATAACTGCCGCCGCCACAATCGGTCCCGCCCAAGCACCACGACCAACTTCATCAACGCCAGCGATAATTTTTTTATCCTTCATTAGTTCATTATAACGCCAGTGGATAAAAAAACCACATTGGTAATCAAGGTGGTTAATTATTAACATCAATTATTTTTGCGCTTTAATCAGTCGTTGCAAGGCCACCATATAAGCCGCCGTACGATAATTAATTTTTTTCTTCTGCGCCAAATTGTATATCGTTTGCCATTCTTGCAAAATATTGTCTTTTAATTTTTTCAACACCGTAACTCTGGTCCAGTATTTATTTTGTTTATTCTGCACCATTTCAAAATAAGAAACCATGACACCACCGGCATTAGCTAGGACATCAGGTACTATTTCTATTCCGCGCGCTGATAAAATCTTTTCCGCTTCTGGTGCCGTTGGTCCATTAGCTAGTTCAAAAATTAACTGAGCTTTAATTCTGCTGGCATTGCCTGCTACTAATTGATTGTCTAACGCTGCCGGAATCAAAACATCAACTGCTAATTCTAATATCTCTTGATTACTAATTTTTTTTGCTTCTTTGAATTTAACAACTGATCCTTCACTGTCTTTAATTTTAATTATTTTTTCTATCGGTAAACCACGCTGACTAAATATCCCGCCCGCAGAATCAGAAATAGCCACCACGCGGTAGCCAGCAGCAAAGCATAAACGCGCCATGGTCATACCGGCATTACCAAAGCCCTGAATGGCTATAGTTGGTTTGCTTATTTTTTTCTTCTTAATAATATTCTGCAAAATATAGAAACCACCTTGTGCTGTAGCCACATCTCTACCCAATGAGCCGCCAGCACTAACCGGTTTACCGGTAAATGTTCCTTTGTTCTTTTCTCCTGTTAACTTCATATACTCCTCATTCATCCAGGCCATAATCTCTGGCGTTGTATAAACGTCAGGTGCTGGCACGTCCTTAGTGGGACCTAAATATTTATACATTGCTCGCACCCACGCTCGCGACAAACTCTCCAATTCTTTCTTGGATAATTT
>PFPO01000060.1 GCA_002793075.1 Candidatus Komeilibacteria bacterium CG_4_10_14_0_2_um_filter_37_10 | reverse complement strand
CCGAAACCGTTTGGCATCAAGCTGATAAATATAATGTACCGCGTATCTGTTTTATTAATAAGATGGATCGTGTGGGTGCTGATTTTTATTTTGATCTGAAAACCATTCACGATCGTTTAACCAAAAAAGCCCTACCGATTCAGTTACCCATCGGCGCCGCCGAAACTTTTAAGGGATTAGTTAATTTATTTACAAGAAAAGCTTATTTATATAATGACGATCTGGGCAAAGACGTTGAGGAAGTGGAAATGCCAGCCGACATGAAAGATAAAGTAGAAGAGCATCGGGCTCGTCTGATTGAAGCGATTGTGGAAAATGATGATAAATTAATGGAGCAATATTTAGCTGGTCAAGAGCCAACGCTGGATGAACTCAACGCGGTATTGAGAAAAGCTGTGATTAAAGGCGCTTTGTATCCTGTTTTTTGTGGTAGCGCATTGAAAAATAAAGGCATTCAATTTTTATTGGATGCTGTTATTGATTATTTGCCATCACCACTTGACGTTCCCGAGCTGGAAGGCCATGACCCACTAGATGAAAATATTAAGATTGTTCGTTTGGCTGACGATGATCAGCCACTTGCCGCTCTTGCTTTTAAAATTGCTACCGACCCTTATGTGGGAAAATTATGTTTTATTCGCGTTTATTCTGGTGTTATCAAGTCGGGAACATATGTCTATAATTCATCAAAAGGTAACAGAGAAAGAGTTGGTCGTATTGTTCGGATGCACGCCAATCACCGTGAAGATGTCACCGAAGTTTATGCTGGTGAAATTGCTGCCGTGGTCGGTTTGAAAGACACAACTACCGGCAATACCCTTTGTGATGAAAATGAGCAAGTGGTATTAGAATCCATTATTTTTCCGGAGCCAGTTATTGCTGTGGCAATTGAGCCCAAAACCAAAGCTGATCAAGAAAAAATGGGCATGGCAATGTCTAAACTTGCTGAAGAAGATCCAACCTTTCGTATTCATACTGATGAAGAAACATTGCAAACTATTATTTCCGGTATGGGCGAATTGCATTTGGATATCATCGTTGATCGTATGCGTCGTGAATTTCAAGTGGAAGCTAATGTTGGTGCTCCGCAAGTGGCTTATAAAGAAACAATTAAAGGTAGTGCCGAAGCTGAAGGAAAATATATCAGACAATCAGGCGGTCGTGGTCAATATGGTCATTGCTGGTTGAAAGTAGAGCCGCGAGAAAGAGGAGCAGGCTTTGAGTTTGCTGACAAAATCAAGGGTGGCGTTATTCCTAAA
The DNA here is from genome assembly GCA_002793075.1 of Candidatus Komeilibacteria bacterium CG_4_10_14_0_2_um_filter_37_10. Taxonomy (NCBI): domain Bacteria; phylum Candidatus Komeiliibacteriota; species Candidatus Komeilibacteria bacterium CG_4_10_14_0_2_um_filter_37_10. The sequence goes on along the minus strand of PFPO01000060.1, from coordinate 9,834 downwards.
GAGTACATTCCTGCCATTGAAAAAGGTGTGAAAGAAACTATGGTTAATGGTGTTTTGGCTGGCTATCCTTTAATTGACGTGAAAGTTTCTCTATTTGATGGATCTTATCACGACGTTGATTCTTCGGAAGCAGCTTTTAAGATCGCTGGTTCCATGGCTTTCAAGGAAGCTACCAGACTTGCTGGCTTGGTTCTATTAGAACCAATCATGAAGGTTGAGGTTGTGACCCCTGAGGAATATATGGGTGATGTCATTGGTGATTTAAACTCTCGTCGAGCGCAAATAAAAGATATGACTGACCGTGGGCAAATGAAAGTTGTTACTGCTGACGTACCATTGGGCGAGATGTTTGGTTATACTACCATTTTGCGTTCCTTGAGTAAGGGACGAGCTTCTTCCAGTATGGAATTCAGTAAGTATATGGAAGTACCAAAAAATGTCGAAATGAAGATTTTAGAAAAAAATAAGTAATTTGACACAGTTAGTAATTGATTATAAAATCAACTCACTAATAACAATTATTTTATGATAGATTTAGTAAAAATAGCTGAAATTTTAAAAGATAATGATGATAAGTTTATTCTGGAAATAAACGGTCAATTAGTAGTTATGATGGATTATCAAGCATATTGTCAGACAAAATCTCAGCCAACAGTCAGAGAAAAGTATGAGCACATTGAACCCAAAAACAACAAAATGGTTATTAATAATTCTGCCGTTGTTAAGCCAGTAAATACTGAGCGAAATAATGTTCATCCGCTATCTATTCGTGACATCATTGCTAATAAGAGTGGATTTAACGTTGAATACGATCGACCGGTGCCAACGAGTGAAGTTGATCAGAAGGAAAATGATTATTTTTTTCAGGAAGTAGAGGATTAGATAAAAAGGCACAATGGGTAGTATTATTTGGCTAATATTAGAAAGAAATAATAATAAAAAAATAAACACTAAAATACCCTTGCCAAGAATAGAAACACGTGTTATAATTTTCTCGTTATTTAATTATTAAAATATTAATTTAAGCATCAATTGGGTAATATTGATGCAAATGGAGATAGATAATAATATGGCTGAAGCATTTGATAGATCCAAGCCACACGTAAACGTCGGTACCATCGGTCACGTCGATCATGGTAAAACAACACTAACTGCAGCAATTTTAAAATGTTTAATAGCTGCTGGTAAAAAAGCACAAGACAAAGGAGTTGACTCTATTGATGCTGCTCCGGAAGAGCGCGAGCGTGGTATTACCATTGCTACTGCGCATGTGGAATATGAAAGTGACACTCGTCACTATGCTCATATTGACTGTCCTGGTCACGCTGACTATATCAAAAATATGATTACTGGTGCCGCTCAAATGGACGGCGCAATTTTAGTAGTCTCTGCTGCTGATGGCCCAATGCCACAAACCAGAGAGCATATTTTGTTAGCTCGCCAAGTAGGCGTGCCATATATCATCGTCTTTTTGAATAAAGTTGATCAGGTAGACGATCCAGAATTAATTGATTTAGTGGAAGAAGAAATTCGTGATTTATTAAAAAAGTATGAATTTCCTGGCGATAAAACTCCGATCATTCGCGGTAGTGCACTAAAAGCATTAGAAAATCCAACTGGCGATGATGCGAAAAAAGTTTTAGAGCTAATTGATCAATTAGATACCTACATTCCTGAGCCAGTTCGTGATACTGACAAACCATTCTTAATGCCGATTGAAGATATTTTTTCTATTGAAGGTCGCGGTACTGTGATCACTGGTAGAATTGAAAGAGGCGTTATTAATATCAACGAAGAAGTAGAAATCGTTGGTGTTCGTGATACCCAGAAGACAATCGTTACTGGTATTGAAATGTTTAACAAATCATTGAATGAAGGTCGTGCCGGAGATAATGCAGGTATTTTAATTCGTGGCTTGAAGAAAACTGATGTCGAAAGAGGTCAGGTCATTGCTAAGCCCGGAACTATTACACCACATACTGAATTTGACGCTGAGGTTTATATTTTATCCAAAGAAGAAGGCGGACGTCATACCCCATTCTTTAAGGGTTATAAGCCACAGTTTTATATTCGCACCACTGATATTACTGGCGATGTTACCGATTTACCAGCTGGTACCGAGATGGTAATGCCTGGTGATACCGTGAATTTGAAGATTAAATTAATTCACCCTATTGCTTTGCAAGAAAAGCAGAAGTTCGCTATTCGTGAAGGTGGCCATACTGTTGGCGCTGGTGTCGTAACCAAGATTATTAACTAAGTACTGATTTTAATCCGCCCTGCACCGCATGGTGCAGGGCGGAATAGCAATATTTTTATGACCACAAAAGTTAAGGAAAAAATTAATATCGTTGAAGAGGAAAGTCAAACAAAAATCCGAATCAAGTTACGTGCTTATGATCATAAGGTGATTGATCAATCCACCAAAACTATTATTGACACAGCTATTCGTAGCGGTGCTAAGGTTGTAGGTCCAATTCCTTTACCGACCAACAAGAGAAAATATACAGTTTTGAAGTCCACCTTCGTTCATAAAGACTCTCGTGATCAGTATGAAATGCGCACCCACAAAAGATTAATTGACATTTTTGCCCCGATGCCGAAAACGGTTGACGCTTTAATGAATTTAAATCTACCAGCTGGCGTTGACATAGAAATAAAAATGATATAATATTATCTAACGTTACTTGGTAACCCACAAAATTTTGTGGTAGTGCCAGGCTAGCGATTACCTAATTGTTAAGGAAAAATTAAGAATTAAATAGATATAGCTCAAATTTATATAGCTTTTGGGCAACCGGGACTAGCCATTGTTTATTTAGAATACACGATTCTTTAAGTAAATAGCGGTTAATCGCGGTTTTTGCTTAGTAAAATTATGAAAGCAGTAATTGCAAAAAAAATAGGTATGACACAGATTTTCCTGGCTACTGGTGACGCAGTTCCCGCCAGTATGATTAAAGTTGATAAAAATACCGTTACCCAGGTCAAGACAGTTGATCAAGATCATTATCAAGCCGTACAGGTTGGTAGTGGTTTTCGTCGTTTTGTCACCAAGCCAGTATTGGGTCACTTAGGTGGTAAGAAATTCCGCTATTTGAAGGAGTTTTTTTTAAGTGATCAAAATTTAAATGTTGGCGACAGTTGGGGAGCAGCAGTATTTGCTGTCGGTGATCAGGTTCAAGTTACTGGCACATCAAAAGGTAAAGGTTTTCAGGGCGTTGTTAAAAGATGGGGTTTTCATGGACATCCAGCAACTCATGGTCACAAAGATCAGTTAAGGATGCCTGGTGCTATTGGCGCTGGTGAACCTCAACATGTTTTCAAAGGCACAAGGATGGGTGGTCACATGGGCGACGATCAAATAACAACTAAATATTTAGAAATAGTGCGAATTGATGGTGATATTATCTATGTCCGGGGAGCAGTCCCTGGTGCGCGTAACGGTGTCTTATATGTACAAGGCGAAGGTAATATTACTAAAAATACTACTGAAGAATCAATTGAGCCAGTTATTGTTAGCGAACCAGTAGCCGAAGTTCCGGCAGCAAGCGCTGACTCCGAAGTGGTAATGCCAGATAAGCCCGTTATTGAGGTTGAAAAAAAGGAAGAGCTAGTTGATAACCAAACTAAAGAATAAATATGTTGGCCATCAAAGTAAAAAATTTAAAAGGGGAAGAAATCAAATCGGTAGAATTACCAGAGAATATTTTTAATGTAAAAACTAATAAGAAATTAATTAAAGAAGTTGTTGATATTTTAAATAGTAATAAACGACAAGTTTTGGCCCACACCAAAGGCCGCAGCGAAGTACGTGGTGGTGGTCGTAAACCCTGGAAGCAAAAAGGTACTGGCCGAGCCAGGCAAGGATCTATTCGTTCTCCACAGTGGCGTGGCGGTGGTGTAGTTTTTGGACCAACCAAAGATCGCAATTGGGAACGCAAGGTAAACGATAAAGCCAAACGTTCAGTTTTGCAGATGATATTAAGTAACAAAGTAGCTTGTGATCATTTTATCGTGGTGGATAATTTAGATCTGACAGAGGCCAAAACCAAATCTTTAGTAACAATTTTAAAAAATATTTTAGGCAGTGAAAAAAAGATTATCGTGGCCTTGGCCGGTAAGAAAGAGAATGTGCAACGCGCCATTACCAACCTGAGTTGGGCAATGAGTTTGCCGGCTAGCAGTTTAAATGTTTTAGATTTACTCAAGTACCCATACTTATTGACTACTGAGAAGGGTTTAGAGGTTATTAAAAAATTATACCGTTAAAGATTATGAGTATTTTAGATAAATTTAAAAAAGCTGGCGAAAAGAAGGATTTACGGAATGCTGTACAACCAGTAACCAAGGATTTAACAGTAGCTCAGCTGCAAGAGCAAAAGGAAAAGGAAGCTGTCGCTAGTGGAGCCAAAAAAGTAGCCAAGAAGAAAAAGGGTGATACAGCACTAGCTTATCGTTTTTTATTAAAACCCATTATTACTGAGAAAGCTACCTATTTAGGTTCTGAGAATAAATATATATTTTTAGTGGCACCAGATGCTAATAAGTACGAAGTTAAGAAAGCCATTCAGAAATTATATAGCGTTTCCGTTATCCAGGTTAATATTATTAATAATGATGGTAAAAAAGTGCGTTTTGGCCGAATTATGGGCAGAACAAAGGCCACAAAAAAAGCCATTGTGACTTTAAAAAAGGGACAAGCAATTGAGCTTTACGAAGGAGTATAAATAAAATGTCTATTAAACTATACAAACCAACAACCCCAGCCAGAAGACACATGTCTTCTATGGTTACTGATGTTAGTAAAAAGCTACGACAGAATAAAAACCTGCGCTATCGTCGGATGAAAACCGGTGGTCGTAACAACCAGGGCAAAATTACTGTGCGTCACATTGGTGGTGGTAATAAACAGTTTGTTCGGATGGTAGATTTTCAACAGTTACGTTATGATGTTCCGGCTAAGATTTTACAGTTTGAGTATGACCCAATTCGTAATGCCAAGCTAGCTTTAATCAGATATCAGGGTGGCGTAGATAGTTATATTTTAGCTGCGGAAAAAATGAAAGTTAATGATCAGGTCATTACCTCACGAACTAAGTTTAGTTTAGGCGTTGGTAATCGTTTCCCATTAGAGTTAATTCCCACTGGACAAATGGTTTATAATATTGAGATTGAACCGGGTCGTGGCGGGAAGATGGTACGCGGTGCCGGTACCGGAGCGACTTTGATGGTCGTGGAAGGCAAATATGCAACTTTGCGTTTGCCCTCAGGTGAAGTACGTAAAGTTGTCAAGGAATGTTTAGCTTCTTTAGGTCAGGTATCAAATCAAGAATATCGTAATATTAGATGGAGTAAAGCAGGACGAGTGCGACACCTGGGAATCAAACCAACAGTTCGTGGTAAAGCAATGAATCCAGTTGATCATCCCCATGGTGGTGGTGAGGCTAAGAATTCTATTGGTTTGGTTCATCCTAAAACTCCTTGGGGTAAGCCAGCACTGGGTGTGAAAACAAGAAACACGAAGAAGTTTTCCACCAAGTTGATTATTCAAAGAAGATCAAAACGAAAATAAACTAATTAAATCATTAAAATAATATGGCTAGAAGCTTAAAAAAAGGACCTTATATTGATGAAAAGCTACTCAAGAAATTGAGCAAGGTTAAGCCTGGCGATAAAAATATTATTAAAACCTGGGCACGTAGTTGCACGATCACCCCAACGATGGTTGGCTACACTATTCACGTTCATAATGGCAAAGATCATGTCCCAGTATTTATTGTCGAGAATATGGTGGGTCATAAACTTGGTGAGTTTGCCTCAACGCGTAAATTTATCTCTCACGGTGGTAAGATAGCTAAAGAGCAAGCCAAAACAGCAACAACTAAATAATCATATATGGATATTAAAGCAATAGCACAACATCAAAGATTATCTTCCCGACGCAGTCGGCTGGTGATTAATATGGTGCGTGGCAAAATGGTTAATGAAGCCATTACTATTCTCCGATTTTCTCCAAGTAAACCCGCCAAAACGGTTTTGAAACTATTAAATAGCGCCATTGCCAATGCGCAACATAATTTTTCTTTGAAGTCCGAAAATCTCAAGATTGTTCGGATTACTGCCGACAACGGACCGGTTTTGAAAAGACATATGCCCAGAGCTCATGGCAGTGCCAGTTTGATTAGAAAGCCGTTGACGCATATTGCGATATATTTGCAAGATCAAGCCTCTGATGCTAAAGTTAAAAAAGAAAAAATAGCTAAAAAAGAAACAACTAGCGCTCAGAAAATAAATAAGAAAAAACCAGATACGAAGGAGAAAAAGAGCATTAAATTACCGTTTAAAAAATAATTATGGGTCATAAAGTAAATCCAAAATCATTACGTCTCGGAATTATTCAAACTTGGCCATCCAAATGGTTTGCCCGGAAGAATTTTGCTGAGTATTTAAAAGAAGACCTTCAGATTAGAAAGTTTTTGCAAAAAAAACTAAAAGAATCCGGTCTTGATTTGATTGAAATAAGTCGTAACGGTAGTGATATGACAATTGATATTACCGCTGCTAAGCCGGGAATTATTATTGGCCGGGGCGGTCAAGCAATTGAAGAAATCAAAAAAGAAATCCACAGTAAATTATTGAATGGCAAGATAGCAGTTAAGATTAATATCAAAGAAGTGGAGAATGCCAATTTGTCAGCACCAATCATCGTGCAAAGCATTGCCGGTGATTTAGAAAAAAGAATTCCTTTTCGCCGTGTCGCCAAACAAATTGTTGATCGCGTAATGAAAGCTGGCGCCTTGGGTATCAAAATTTCCGTCGGTGGACGCCTTAATGGCGCTGAAATTGCTCGTACTGAAGTATTTGCTAATGGCAAAATTCCTTTACATACCTTAAGAGCTAATATTGATTATTCCCGCAGCCACGCACAAACAACATTTGGTAAGATCGGTATTAAAGTTTGGGTTTATAAAGGTGAAATATTTAATAATAAGCAATAATTTTTGATATGTTAGCACCGAAAAAAGTAAAACATAGAAAATGGCATCGCACGGATCAAATTAAGGGTCGCGCAACGCGCACTACTTTTGTCGCTTTTGGTGATTATGGTTTGAAAGCTATTAGCAAAGCCCAAGTTACCGCCCGACAGATTGAATCTTCCCGACGCGTTATTAGTCGTTATGTGCAAAGAGGCGGAAAAATTTGGATTCGTGTTTTTCCCGATCGGCCAGTAACAGCTAAAGGTAGTGAAGTACCGATGGGTAGTGGCAAGGGTGCTGTTGATCATTATGTGGTACAGGTAAAGGCAGGTACGGTTTTATTTGAAATCAGTGGTGTTAAAGAAAAAGAAGCACAAGAAGCGTTCAAATTGGCCAGTTATAAATTGCCTGTAAAAACCAAATTTGTTACTAAATTAGATAAATAATATGGATTTAAAAGAGTTAAGAAAAAAAGAAATGTCCGTTTTGCAGACCGAGCTCGCTCATCAGCGAGAAGAGTTGCGAGAAATGCGTTTTTCGGTGAGTAACAAACAATTGAAAAATTTGCGAGTAATTAGAGTTGTGAAAAAAGATATTGCTCGTATTTTGACAGTAATTAAAGAATTAATTAAAAAATAATTCAGTCTAAGCATATGAACAAGGAACAAGAAACCAAGCCAGTAGTTACAAGAAAATTTCAGGGACAAGTTGTTTCTGCCAAGATGGCATTAACAGCAGTGGTTAAAGTTGTTACCAAGAAGACCGATGCTAAATACAAAAAAAGTTATTTGGTTACGACCAAGTTCAAATGTCACAATCCAGAAAATAAATACCGGGAAGGCGATCGAGTAATATTTGAAGAATGTCGTCCAATTTCCAAAGATAAAAGATGGATTATTATCAATAAAGTAAAGTAAGACAGAATATATGATACAAATGGGAACATGGTTAAAAGTAGCTGATAATAGCGGTGCTAAGAGACTCAAAGTGATTCGCGTGCACGGTGGTTATCAAAAACGCTATGGCCGAGTAGCTGATTTAGTAACGGCTACAGTCAAAGAAGCACAACCTCATGGTTTAGTGAAGAAAAGCGAAGTTGTGACTGCGGTGATCGTGCGTCAAAGAAAGGAAATGAGACGTACTGATGGTACTTATTTACGTTTTGATGAAAATGCGGCGGTGATTATTGATAAAAAGAATAATGAACCTAAAGGTTCGCGCGTTTTTGGACCGGTAGCGAGAGAATTAAAGACCAAGGGTTTTAACAAAATTGTTTCTTTAGCACCAGAAGTTATTTAGAAAAAATATATGCATATCAAAAAAGGTGATCAAATTCAAATAATCAGCGGTAAAGACAAAGGCAAAAAAGGAAAAGTGCTGAAAGTTTTACCGGCGCTGGAAAAAGTCGTTGTTGAGGGTTTAAATATTGGCAAGAAACACTTGCGTCCCCGACGTCAAGGTGAAAAAGGACAACGGATTGAAGTACCGGCACCAATGCGTGCTTGTAAAGTCATGATCGTTGATCCGCGAACCGGTCAGATCACCAGAGTTGGTCATAAAACCCTGGCCGATGGTAAGAAAATTAGAATTAGTAAGAAAACTGGAGAGGAAATATAAATATGATGTTAGTCAAAGAAAAATATGAAAAGGAAGTCGTTCCTCAATTAATGAAGACCTTTAATTGGCGAAATAAATTAGCGGTACCAAAAATTTTGAAGGTTACCGTAAATATTGGCGCTGGTCGCGGCTTGCAAGACGCTAAGTTTTTTGAGCTAGTGGAGAGCACCTTAGTTCGTATTACTGGTCAGAAACCAGCACCTACCAAAGCAAAAAAATCCATTTCCGCTTTTAAAGTAAGAGAGGGGCAAGTTGTTGGTTATAAAGTTACTCTCCGTGGTGCTCGCATGTTTGATTTTTTAAACAAGTTGATTCATGTTTCCTTACCCCGCGTCCGTGACTTTCATGGCTTAGATTCAACAAAACTACTGGACCGTCAAGGTAATATGAGTTTAGGCTTTAAAGAGCATATTGTATTTCCGGAAATCAGATCTGATGAAGTAGAACGTTTGCATGGACTGGAGATTTGTATCACGACTTCCGCTCAGCAAAGAGCCGAAGGATTAGCACTATTTCAATTATTAGGATTTCCTTTTAAGAAATAAATTTAAAATATGGCAACAACTTCGGAAATAGTAAAATCACAAAATAAACCAAAATTTTCCTGTCGTGAGGTTCATCGCTGCTGGCGCTGTGGTCGACGCCGTGGTTACATGAGGGATTTTAAACTGTGTCGCATTTGCTTTCGTGAGTTAGCTTCACAGGGCGCAATCCCCGGTATTAAGAAATCAAGTTGGTAATATTAATATAAAATCATTATGACATTAACTGATCCGATTGCTGACATGTTAGCCAGATTGAGAAATTCACTGGCAGTCAAGAAGAGCGAGGTGGAAATACCTTGGTCTAAAATTAAATATTCAATTTTGCAAATCCTAGTTAAAAAAGGTTATTTGACTGATGTTAAAGTTGGCGAGAAAAATGGTTTTAAGATATTATTAGCTGAGCTGAAATATGAAAATGGTCAATCAGCCATTGGCCATATGCGTCGTTTATCTAAGCCCGGTCGGCGGTTGTATGTCAAAGGCGACTATATACCATACATTATGAATGGCGTTGGTATGGCGATTATCTCAACGTCTAAGGGTTTAAAAACCGATCAAGAAGCTCGTCGCGCTAAAATTGGCGGCGAATTAATATGTGAAATTTGGTAATTATATGTCAAGAGTAGGAAAACAAATTATTAAATTACCCGCTGGTGTGGAAATTAAAGTTTCTCCGGAAATGATAGTTTGCC
>PFPO01000059.1 GCA_002793075.1 Candidatus Komeilibacteria bacterium CG_4_10_14_0_2_um_filter_37_10 | reverse complement strand
GCCAATAACTTTAGGTATTGGTTCCACTAACGTTGGTTTGACTATTAATACTTCTGGCAACGTCGGCATTGGGACGACGAGTCCAGTGCAAAAACTCCATGTTGAAGGACAATGTATTACCGGTGACTCATTACTTACAGTATTGATACCAGATAATAGTAATAACAATGAAGGAGTTTTTGCAGCTCAAAGCTCAACGCTCAAAGCTCAAAAGGTTAAAATAGTGGACTTGAAGCCAGGAATGCAGGTCTTGTCACTAAATGAACAAAGTGATAAGTTAGAATATCGTTCAGTTAATAGTTTAATGGATATGGGTATCAAGCCAGTGTTTAAGTTAACTACTGCATCAGGTAAAACTATTAAAACAACTGGCAACCATCCATATCTTGTAAAGAATAATCAATATGAACAAGAACAAAGAGATCAAGTGGCAGTTCGAAGAATTGAGAGTGTGGCAGCAAGCCATGGACTTAGCGCAGCTAGTTTATCAGCAGACACAGAGTTTTCCCAAACTAGAACAATATGGACTGCAAAGTCAACTACAAAGAGCAGTAACCTCCATAGTTCTGAATATAGCCGAGGGCAAGGGTCGGTATCACAACAAGGAGTTTATTCAGTTTCTCTATCTCTCACGAGGGAGTCTTTACGAAACAGTAACCTGTCTGCAGTTGGCAGTGAGATTGAATTATCTGCAACAGAGCGAAATAGAAACAACATTAAATCAAGCTCAAGTAATTCATTCTCAACTGAACAGCTTGATCAAATCAATGAAAACCACAGAGAGTGGTTAAAAGTAATATACTTAACTATTGGCGATGAAATTGCTATTATTGAGCCTCAAGCTTTGAGCTTTGAGCATGTATTGTGGGACAAAATAGAGTCCATAACTTTTGTTGGTTATGAACAAGTTTATGATATTGCAGTAGAGGGTACCCATAACTTTATCGCTAATGATATTTTGGCACATAATACATACATCTCTGGCAACGTCGGCATCGGGACGACGGGACCCGATGTTAAACTTAGTATTATAGGTAATAATGGTAGTACAAATACAACCTTC
>PFPO01000058.1 GCA_002793075.1 Candidatus Komeilibacteria bacterium CG_4_10_14_0_2_um_filter_37_10 | reverse complement strand
GGTGTGAATATTATTGGCAAATGAATATAGTGACTCGCGAAACTCACCAACATATTGAACGGCAATCTCCACCTGAACGTCATCGTTTTGCCGTTTATCAATATAGAATATCTTTTCTTGCTTAATCTCATTGTTACGGTTGAGAAATTTCACATAAGACGAAATACCACCCTCAAAATAGAAACTATACTTATTCTCATTAGCCGTGCGCTGATCAAATATATCAATACGCACGCCTTTGGTTAAATAGGCTTGCTGGCGTAAATGATCAACTACCGTCCACCAATCAAACTCGGTAACTGTAAAAATTTCGGCATCGGGTTGAAAAATTTGCTTGGTACCCGTCTCCTTAGTTTTCCCCACTTGCTTTAACGGGGTTTTGACATTACCACAAGTATATTCCTGAGCCCAGATATAACCGTCACGCTTAACTTCTGTCCGCACCCATTTAGACAAGGCATTGACTACGGAAATACCAACACCGTGTAAACCGCCAGATACTTTATAGCCACCATCACCGAACTTACCACCAGCATGTAGTGTCGTCATTACTGTTTCCAAAGCGCTCTTCTTGGTTACTTTATGTTTATCAACGGGAATACCGCGACCATTATCCGCCACCGACACCTTACCATCAGGTAATAAACACACTTCTACTAAATTACAAAAGCCAGCCATGGCTTCGTCAATGGCATTATCTACCGCTTCCCAAATTAAGTGATGTAATCCTTCACTGGCAGTATTGCCAATATACATTCCGGGTCTTTTGCGAACAGGTGCTAATCCTTCGAGAACTGTAATATTTTTTGCTGTGTAATCAGCGGCTGCTGCCCGATTTTTATTTTTTTGTTCCTCTTTAGTAACCATATAAAATAATAATAATATTGATCAAAAAAAATAAACGTTATTTTTCCTTCGTTGATTTTTTACTAAGCAAGTCAACGCTATTCTTACTGGATAATTGTAGCATAAAATAACGGTAAAAACAAGATGACAAAGATAACAAAAGAACCCTATTTATTAGACAAAACAGGGCCTTTTTTTACGTAATTTATCCTTCGCTAGTTATCTTTTTTTCCAGTGTCTTGTTCTAATTTCTCCCGCTCTAATTTAAGTCTCTTTTTTTCCTCTTGCAAAGCCATTTTAGCAGCTTTGGCTTCTCGTAATCTTTGTTCTACTACTGAACGATCTTCAAATAAAACTATCACACCACCAAAGTAATTAGCTACTAAATTGTAAATAAAACCCATTAAGATTCCCAGAAAAAAAGAAAATAAACCCACTACAATACTGACTAAAACAGTGGCGATCAGTCCAGAGCCAAAACCGAGAAAATCTAAGCTCGACATTGAGCCTAAACCGAAAAACAGAACTCCAATATTAATAATAACTCCTACCACCAAATAAACACCGCCGGTAATAACTGCCAGTACTTTAGCCAATGAAATGGCGTCAATTTTTAATATTTCCTTCATTTTTTTATTTTTTAATGGTTAATTTATATTTATCTTCTATTAATTCTTTAATTTTGTTACTAACCGCCTCAATATCCTGTGTAGTTAAGGTCTTAGTTGGATCATACAATCGTATATGAAAAGCAATGGAGAATTGTCCTGCCTGATCTTGGTACTGATCAAAAAGTTCAACACCAATGACTAAAGGATCGACTTGATAAATGCTTTTTTCTAAATCAATCCAGGGCACGCTAGCGGATAAAATAACGGAAAAATCCTTAATCACTACGGGATATTTAGGAAGTGGCTGGTATTTCTTTTTGTCCACTACTTGTTTAGCTATTTCGGTTAAATTTAACTCGGTTACGGCCGGGCTATTTTTCCACTTTAGCTCTTTAGCTATCTTCGGTATTAGCAAACCAAAGTAACCCAGCTCTTCACCATTGGCGACAATAGATAGACAATAATTAGTGGACAAGAATGGTTGTTTTTTTATTTGCCATTCTACTGTTAAACCTAGCTCCTTAAATAAATACTCCAATTGTCCCTTGATCGTAAAAAATAAATTTTCTTCTTCCTGGTAAATCAGCCATGCCAACATTTTGGGTTGTTGTGGTAAATAAGTATTTTGGTTTGGTTGATCCAGGATAATACTATCTACTGGCCAATAAACGCGGCCAACTTCAAAAATACCTATTTGCTTAAACCATCGTAAATTATCCGTTAAATTCTTTACTAAGTTGGTTAGTAAAGTCGGTCTTAAAAACCGCTGATCGGGTGATAAATAATTTTTCAATTGTAAACAATTGGCTGGATTGTATTTTAACAAAGTCAAATACTTTTCATCCTGCCAGGAATAATTATATACCTCATTGAGCGCTAAGTTACGACTAAGAAAAGACTTGATCTTCCTTTCGGTTATTATTTCTTTATTTTGTTCCGTTCTCGTAATTTTAATGCTGGGCATACTATCAACAATACGATCATAGCCATAAATACGAGCAACTTCTTCAACTAAGTCCTCTTCACGGCTAATATCTTTAGTAGCGCGCCAAGATGGCACCGTCACTTGCAAATTATTCTTCTTAGCTACTACTACAAACTTCAATCTTGCTAAAATATCAACTATCGTAGCTTGACCTAAAGTCATGCCAATTTTCTTTTCAATATATTCAACAGTTGTCTTGATAACTATTTTTTCTTTTTTACTCTTATTTAAATCAAATACTTGAGAAATAATATGGGCCTCTGGACACAATGCTAAAATCATTTGTACGGCTTGAGCCAAAGCAATAGCTGTTAAATTAGGATCCAAATTTTTCTCAAATCTGGCCGATGCCTCTGTTCGCAGGCCATGTCTTAATGCTGAGCGACGAATAGGAGTAGCGGAGAAATTAGCGGATTCCAAAACAACATCCGTAGTCATTTCATCAACCTCGGAATTAGCCGCACCCATCACACCAGCTAGAGCAATAACTTTTTCTTGATCAGTAATTACTAAATCAGCTACGGTTAATTTTACCGTGTCACCAGCTAATGAGGGAAATAACTCATCGCTCTTAGCCGGACGAATATTAATTTTATTACCTTTAATCTTCTTGGCATCAAAAGCATGTAGTGGTTGGCCCAAATCAGCCAAAACATAATTAGTAATATCTACGACATTATTGATGGGCTTTAAACCAACAGCAATCAAGGATTTCTGTAACCATATTGGTGATGGTGCAATTTTTATTCCGGATAAAACAACTGCTTGATACCGCGGACAAAGCTGACTATCGCTTACTTGCACTTTTAAAGAAGAGCCACTGCCATCTTTAATACTCGCTGGTAAATACTCAATTAAGGGATATTGATAAATCGCTGACACTTCTCTGGCCAAGCCATAGTGTGACCATAAATCCGGACGATTGGTTATTGATTTATTATCTATTTCATAAATGGTGTCTTCTAAATCCAAAGCGATAGTTAGGGGCGTACCTGGTATTTGATTGTCATTACCCAAATCCATAATCTCTTTTTCCGATGTCGCTGGCCAAAGCTCGGCCAAACCAATCTCTACTGAAGCACAGATCATACCAAAACTACTAATACCTCTAATTTTAGTTTCTGCTAGCTGAACGGGCTCACCATTGCCATGCCAACGCACAAAAGCACCAGGCAGCGCTACTGCCACAAACATATTTTCTCGTAAATTAGTTCCTCCGCAGACAATAGTCACACGATTAACTTGACCAATATCCACTTGGCAAACTCGTAAAAGATCAGCGTCAGGATGGGCCACTATTTCTTTTATCTGACCGACTATTACTTGATTCAGAGTAGCACCCAAAGGAAATATCTTATCAACTTCCACTGTGGACATTGTTAAACGCCATCCTAATTCTTGCGGGTCAATTACGTCTTTGGTATTTAAATATTTTTGTAACCACTTCAGTGATACCTTCATAAAAATAAATTAGAACTGTTTAAGAAACCTTAAATCACCGCTTTGTAACAAACGAATATCGTCAATGCCATACTTCATCATCACTAGTCTCGTTAATCCCAAACCAAAAGCAAAGCCGGACCAAACTTGGGGATCCAAACCGCCGTATTCTAAAACCTTAGGGTGTACTAAACCGCAAGGTAATATTTCTACCCAGCCTGATTGTTTACAAACACTACAACCCTTGCCTTCACAAATCATGCAATTGATGTCGAGTTCAAAAGCGGGCTCCACAAAAGGAAAAAATCCTGGTCGTTGACGCACTTTAACATCCCGTCCAAAAACAGCCCTTAATAATTCCTTCATCACGGCAATTAAATTGGCAATGGAGATATCTTTATCAATCATCAATCCCTCCAGCTGATAAAAAGTAGTTTCGTGTGAAGCGTCCGTAGCTTCGTAACGGAAACAGCGCCCCGGAAAAATAGCTCTTAATGGTGCGCCGTATTTTTCCATCGTCCGCACCTGCAATGCCGAAGTATGCGGTTTTAAAGCATGACCGTCAGTCAACCAAAAAGTATCTTGCATCTCGCGCGCTGGATGATCGGCTGGTATATTTAAACCTTCAAAATTATAATAATCGGATTCGACATCCGGTCCCTCTAACACCATAAAACCCAGGCTTCGGAAAATATCTTCTAATTCATTTTGGATAATGGTATTGGGATGCAAACTACCAACCAAAATCTGTTGACCGGGTAGGGTTAAATCAACCTTAGTGACTTGGTCGCTTTCCCCCTGATCACTAAGACGATCTGCTATATTTTTCAATTCTTCCGCAATAATCAATTTTAAATCATTGGCCAATTGACCAACTTTGGGTTTTTCTTCTTCAGCAATATCTTTCAGTTGACGTAAAACCTTGGTCAACTCTCCTTGACGTCCCAAATATTTTAAACGAAATTTTTCAATCTCGCTATTTTCTTTAATTTTTTTAAGCTCAGCTTGAGCTTGTTTTTT
Source organism: Candidatus Komeilibacteria bacterium CG_4_10_14_0_2_um_filter_37_10 (assembly GCA_002793075.1). Lineage (NCBI taxonomy): Bacteria > Candidatus Komeiliibacteriota > Candidatus Komeilibacteria bacterium CG_4_10_14_0_2_um_filter_37_10. Next base: position 12,632 of record PFPO01000058.1, on the reverse strand, counting down.
AATTTTTTCTAATTGATCTAACATAGCTAATTAATCTTCTGATTTTATGGCTGATAAAAATAAAAATTCTACCAAGGATAATATAATAAGAATAATAAATACTGCTAAAGCACTAAGCTTGTTCATTGATTGTAATAACAAACAAAGGCAAATTAATAAAGAAAAGAAAAAACCTTGTCTCAGGGCGATATTCATTCTGGTCAAGGTAATTAGTTGAGGTGACAACAGTCGTCGCCAGTAGTAACCAACAATAGTAAATGTTCCTAAACAACTGAAGAAAAAGGTTAAATAAAACAAAGAAACTGACAACCAGGCATTATCATCCGGCCGTAGTAAATTGACTACAGCAATCCACAATAACCAAAAGATAATGGTAGTGATTGTTAAAATAGTAAAATATTTACGGACGGTCATAATTTATCAATATCTACTATAAAATACAATTTTTTAGCAAAAAAGTCAAACAAAAATCTATGTGGATAAGAATATGAGATGATTTATTCTGTTACTGCTTGACAATTAATAAATACTGTGTTATGATCATTTATTAATTTCCATAGTCTATTTTGTTATTTAAAAAAGGAGAAAAAATGTTAAACAACACACAAAGTGTAACTATTAAAGATCTGGTATTAATAACTATGCTCGATGGCTCAAAAAAACAGGGTGTTGTACAAGCTACTTGTGCTAATGGTGGTCTTTTAATCTACCACCCGGAACATGGAACAATGTACTTCGGTATCTATGATAACGATCTAAAATCACAAGGAGCGATAGTTGAAGTTATCGATGATCATGAAGCAAATTTTGCTTTAAACTCCTATCGGTAATTTTAATTAATTGTCACTGCATTTTACTTTTACAAAAAGGACTATTAACAGTCCTTTTTTATTTTCTAAATTCACCAATTATAATTTATTACTTCCTAATCTATGGTAACTCCTTGTTGAGCTAAATCTTTTTTCACTTGTTTATTATTTAAATAAAGAATAGTTTTAATACCGAATTTGCTCACCGGTGCAAAGTATTTTTCTTGATTATCAATAAATACTAACTCACTAGGTAAAAATTCAATTTGTGGTAATATTTTGTCCCAAATCTCCGTCTGTGTTTTACTAACTCCCAATTGATGTGATAGAAATAATTTATTAAAATAAACATCAAATTGAATTTGTTTTTCATAATTGGGAAAAACTGATCCAAAGTTATTGGATAGTAAATAAGTAGTATATTGCTGATGGAGTTTTTGGATATAATTTAATAAATCATAATTTATGGCTGGTATAATGTCATTAAAAAGATAAAAAAACAACTGGGGATTTACAGTCTGATCAAGTGACCCAATGAATTGCTGCAAGAATTCTGCTGCGGTCAGATCGGCCCGAGCAAAAGGTTGTAATAATTTTTTAAACTCGGAGCGAATTTGATATTCATCAACAGCCAATTTACTGGTCAATTCACGAACTAAACTGTCGGCCCAATTTTCTTTGGTACAAACACCAAACTAGTCAAATATTATTCCCTTGATCATATGTTTAAAAAAATAATTTACTTCTTTTGTTTATTATCAATTAAAGTATTTTTATTAGGATAACAACAAAGAACATTATCTAAATATTGAATACCGCAAAAATATTGACAAATAGCCACGTTTTTAATAGCACACTTATGTTTATCAGTATCTTCGGACTCATTCCAGGGACATCTCATCTGCTGCCAGGATGTTTGTTTACCGGAAGTAAGATCAATATCCATATTAGCACCATCTAAATTTTTTATTCTCATTCACGTATTAATTATCCTCTTTAATTATAATAACAAAATCTAAAGTGAAAAATAATAGTTTATTCTGAATAATTTGGTAACGCTCAATGCCAGCAGCTGCCAATAAACTCTTGAGATCCTTCATGGATAATAAATTCATATAGCTGCCAGTGGCCCAACCCTTACCAATGAGAGAGAGATAGGAAAAAAATATCCGTTGTGGTAAAAAATGTAGCAATGGCGTTCGCGTGTGAATCTCTATCGGAAAATATTTATTCGGTGTGGTAATAAACGCGGTTCGCGCTACTCTCTTTACCTCCTGTAAAAAGAGTAATTGCTGCTCGCGATTGCCAACGTGCTCCAGAACGGCATTGGACCAGCAAATATCAAACTCTTTATCAAAAAAAGGGAAACGATCACCATTGTAAAGAACGACATTAACTTGCGAATAGCGCTTTTTAAACAGTGAGCCACCGGCAATCCCCAAAGCCGTAATTTTATTAGGGTAAGGATATTTTTTTTCTAAATAATTATCCCAAGGCGAATATTCTTGTTCATTAAAACCAACATCTAAAATTGTTGTCTGCGTTGTCAACTTAAATAATTTATTAAAAATATTCCACTTCCTTTTTCTATTGAATCCCGATATTTGATTAATGATTGACATAGTAAAAAAATAATTAATAATTTAATTTAATGTAACCAATACACTTTGTACCACCTCTTTCTGAAAATGATCATTGATTTTTCTTTTTAACATCTCCCCGCGGAGTTTAATGTAGGTTCCCAACAAACTGCTATTTACTTTAATCTTAATAACACCGCTTTTAATACTAACGGCCGTCATTTCCGTGCCGCTATCAATAACATACTGCTCATTCAGTAAACGCTGAGCATATGCCAATACCGTTGCCGTTTCGATCTGTTGGCCATATCTGTTGGAACTAGATTTCTGATTTAATAATGATGATAATGTATTAAAAGTCATAATTATTGTTGATGATCACACAAATCAGCGAAAGCGCAATATTGGCAGTGATATTCCGGGCAAGCGGAAAAATCGGCTGTCTTAATTTGCTCAATAACTTCGAGAATATTTTGTTTAACTTTTTCTAACTCCCTTGGTGTACCGATGAAAGACTGCTGTTTATTTTCGTCTAAATAATGGTAGGTTAATTGTTCCACCTGCATACCAAGAACTTCTTGTGCAGCTATTTGATAAATTAATAGTTGTTCTTTGTCGTCCGCTGTTAATTTTTCTTTATACTTACCAGTTTTGTAATCAATGATGTGAACTTGGCCACTGACGGTAGGATCGATACGATCAATCACACCCTTAATTTTATAATCACCGACACGACAAAAAAACTCTTGCTCTAAAAACAATGGTACGCTTATTGCTGGGCTAATACTGTCGTAATAAACACGCAAAGTTACTTGGCCTTGTTTTTTCTTCTTCTGCATTTGCACTGCATCATCATACCAATCGTTTAACCAATGTCTTTCATATAATTCAACTAACTCTGCCCAGCTAACCAAATTACCAATGGTCTTGGTCTTGCCCGGACCAAATAAATCTCCTTGGTGCTGACCGGCTCGCTCTTTAACTAATATATAAAAATCCTGCAGTGTGTTGTGTAAGGACTTGCCATAGCTAAAACTAGCATTGCCCTTGATGGGCATCTTCAAAACGTACTGATAATAATATTGTAATGGACAGGTGGCAAAAGTCTTAAGCTGAGAATAGGAAAAATGTTTTGGTAGAGTAAATAGTTTCGTGGTATCTGGTTTGGCTATTGGTTGCACGTCATTCACTACTTCTGCTAAATTATTCACTGCCATACCAAGCTCTGCTAAAAACCGTGATGGCTTCTTTTTACGGACACCACCATAATCAAGACCACCAGTAAGAAACAATCCTTGCTGAGCACGAGTCATAGCGACATAAAACAATCGTCTCTCCTCCTGGACATGTACGTCACCTGCTGGCACTACCTCTTTAACCAAATCATCGGGCAATTCAATCGGTTCCCTGCGTTCAATGGTGGGAAATCTTTGCTCCACTAAATTAACCACAAAAACATACTTAAACTCTAAACCCTTTGACCCATGAATAGTCATTAATTTAACTGTATCTGGCCCCATATCGGGATCAAAGGACAAAGCTCCTTGTTCGCCAGACTCTAGTTCCATATTATACAAATTAATAAAGTTCTTGACCGTTGACTCCTCGGTATTTTGCTGCCAGGAACGTATCTTTTGATAAAAAGTATTGAGATAATAAAATAGTTGCTGCTTTTCTTTTTCTGTTTGTTGATTCACATAAGCCAAATAACCACTATCAGCTAAAAAGGCATAAACTATTTCCCAAACTTTTTTACTCTTAGCGGCAGTGGTATGCTTTTGCATGAGGGTAACTATTTTCTGCAGACCGATAACAAAAGTTTGATCCAACTTTAATTCCCGCGGTGCTTGCGATAAGGATTCATACAAAGATATTTGTTTCTGATAAGCATAATGAACAACTTTTATTAATTGTTCATCGGCCAACTGCCAAAATGGCAGATTTAAAATGCGCCATAAGGCCGGTGACTCGTGATAATTATCCAAACACTTTAAATACGCGACAATGTCTTTAACGATCTTTTGCCGATAGAGACCAGTACTGGCGACAAAATAGTTGGGTAGTTCCGCACGATCCAGTGCTTCTTGAAAAGGACGCGTCGCGTCATTGGCTCTAACCAAAATAGCAAAGTCACTCCACTTAGCATCAGGCTCTTGATTGTACAAACTAATAATCTTATTAACCACCCAATTTACTTCACTATCTAAATCAGTCGCCCAATACTGCTCAATCAGTCCTAGCTCCCCGCTACTGGCTAATAAGCGCTTAGATAGCTTATTGGTCTTCCCCAATTGCACTTCTAAACGATAGGGGTTGTTTTGTTGAATGAACTGATAAGATATGTCCAAAATATTTTGACGACTACGGTAGTTATTAATTAAATATACTTCTTGGGCTTGGGGAAAATCTTTTTTAAATTGCATTATATTCGCAATTGAAGCGCCGCGAAATTTATAAATTGACTGATCGTCGTCACCAACTACTGTCAAATTATTACTCGGGCTTGCCAATAATTTTAATAACGAGTATTGAGCGTAATTGGTATCTTGAAACTCGTCAACGAGAATATATTTGAATTGCTCACGATATTTTTTTAAAATATTTGGTCTTTTTTGAAAAAGCTGTAAAGTATAACTCAACAAGTCACCAAAATCTAAACAGTTATTGTCTAATAATATTTTTTGATAAAGTTGATAAGCCTGCGCTATTTCCCTAATACGATCAGCTTCCATTTCCTTAGCTCCTTGATCATCAGTAATAACTTTTTTCTTACCCCGCTTACTCTTGGTTGTTAACGCATTATCCAGATCACTTTTTAGTTGTTCCGCATACTGTAAATAATTTTCCGGATATATTAATTCATCCTTAGCGCGGGAAAAATGTTGCAAAAGCGCATGAATAAATTTCGTCGGATTTCCCAGTGGGCGATAGTAATCTAGAGAAAAATCGTATAAATGTTGACGGACCAGCAACCAAGCTTCAGTTGGTGTCACCACTTTAAAGTTAGCCGGCAAACCAATGTCCAAAGCATGATTGGCTAATACCTTTTGACAAAAAGCATGAAAGGTGGAAATCCATAGATCTAAATAACCATAAGGTAACTCTTGATCCAATCTAATCTCCATTTCCTCGGCCGCTTTTTCCGTAAAGGTTAGGGCTAACACCTGATCAGATTGCAGCTGCTTATTTTTCAGAAGCCAGGAAAAACGCTGGGTAATAACGGCTGTTTTGCCAGTTCCGGCTCCGGCTACGATTAAAAGTGGTCCCTCGCCATGAGTGACCGCAGCTAACTGTTCTTGATTGAGCTTTATTTCCATGGGTGAATTTTAACATTTTCTTACTAATTAAAAAACCCTCTAGCTAATAGAGGGTTTTTGGTCCTGACTTTCTACCAAAAATGGCTATCTTCTTTTTATTTCTTCGCGCCCAATAATAGTCGCCATAAGACCAATGCCAATACTCCTGGGGATAATTGGACAAACCAGCGTTTTGTAAAGCCTGAAACATGATTGCGCGATTGCGTTGCAAATATTTCGATAACTTCGGTTGATTTGATTGAGCATTTTCTTGATAACTTAGCTTACTACTCTTCATTGGCACTTTGCGGCCATTGCTTAAGAGACGTAAATCAACTGCTCCGCCCGTCATGTGTCCCGATACTTTTCCACCCTGGCTGGGTGCTACGTATTTATCTACCTCTTTTGTTATGCGGGCGGTTGACCAGTTGGGATTTTTTTCTTTAAACCGGAAAAAAAACTCCTGCCTAATCCTCTCTTGCACAACTGCTGGTCGCCATGCATCATTAATAATAAAGGTCATGCCTCGGGGTAAAGAGGCTAATGCTTTTTTCAACATCCGGGCAACAGTTAGACGCAAAAATGCTTGTTCTCCTGCTCGTTTACGACCCAAATGAACTACTAAACTCGGGCAATAACGTTTAACCGCCACCAGTCGTTCATTACACTCCTGAATTTTGATCATAATTTTAAAAAATTATTTTAACGGTAGAGCAAAACCAAAAATACTACCCTTGCCCAAACCGGCACTTTTCACATAAACGCGGCCACTATGTGCTTCAATAACCTTACGAGCAATATATAAACCCAAACCAGAACCGCCCGTACTAATCTTCTTCACCTCGGAGCTACGAACAAATTTTTCAAACAAAAAATTAATGTCTTGCTGCTTAATACCAATACCGCTATCTGCAACCTCGATCACCACTTCCTTCTTCACTGCAAACACTCGCACTTCAATACTGCCGCTAGGCGTATATTTGATAGCGTTATCAATATAGTTACCAACGGCATCTTTGACCTTGTCCTCATCTAACTTTAACTTAATTGTACCGCGTGGCACATCAAGGTGATATTTTAACTGCTTTTTCTGGGCTTCTAACTTCAGTTCTTCAAAACTACTCCTCACGATTGCTAGCAAATCACATTCCTTAGCAACAATGGTAAAACGCTTTGCTTCAATACGGGAAATATTGAGGAAGGTATTAATCATGCGACTCATGCGATCGGAGTTTAAATAAAGCTCATTGATTATCTTGGCAGCTTCTTTGGGTAATTTACCAAAATCTCCTTCATCCAACATTGATAAGTATCCTTTGATGCCGGAAAGTGGCGTTCGCAACTGATGAGAGGCAATAGATAAAAACTCCGACTTCGCCTGATCAAGTTGTTGTAAATTTTCATTAGCTACTTTTAACTGCTTATTAGCCTTTTCTAAATCTAGTGTCGCGGCGGCAATCTTGCCCTGCAACTCTTTATTAAAATTACTAACTTGCTCGTAGAGCAACGCATTGTTAATAGCCACAGCCGCTTGATTGGTCACCGTATCTATTAGTTTAATATCCTCATCAGAATAACCATCGTTGGTAATTTTTTGACCTAAAAATATGATGCCCAATAGTTGATCCTCTTTAAATAATGGGGCACAAACATCAATAGGAAAGTCCATTAGTTCACTTCTTAACTTACGCCATTGCTTAGTTGTTTCCGTACTGAGAGAGCCATTAAGAATAAATTTTATTTCGTCCAATAACAAAACATTATTCGTGCTTAATAATTGCTGTTGCAAAAACTTATTATCACTAAAAAAGCTCAGCTCCGAAGATTGATAACCATTAGATTTGACATAATGAGCACTGGGCTGATTATTGACAAACAGAACTAGGCCGATCTTTTCCAATTGAAATGGATTATTCAATGACTCTAAAACATGATTGACTACCGCTGGCAGCTCAATGACGGAAGTCAAATTACGACTGGACTCTTTCAGAACTTCTTGATAATCGTAAATATCGGAAAAGAAATATTTATTAGCTAAAGAACTAAAATATCTTTGCAATGGCTGATAAACCAACAAACCGACTACTAAAGCGGCAATTTGAAAATAAGGAGTATGGGGAAATTGCCAAACTAACAAGTAATTAAAGCAGTAGCTGATAGCCGCAGTACTCAGAAAAGCCGCTAAAAATACGGAACCGCGTTTGAAGATAACCCTAATGGATAGAAAGCGATGACGAATGATCGTATAAGCGAGAATAACTACAAAAAATACCCCCGATAAATAAGCAAAAGGGTAAACGGCAATACCATAAGCTGGTAAATATCCCAGCGTGCCAATAAATACTAAAAAAATAAAAGCCATAATCACAAACTTGGCTTGTGTGCGCGAAATCGCCGAATTAGTACGACGATAAAATTTAAATAAATTGGTAAAAAGAAAAGCAATAAAAATAGTAAAATAGATCAGAAATAGATGGTGCCAAAATTGCGCTTTAGTATGTACGCCCCACTCATAGCGAAATACATCATTAACAAAATAGGGCGTTCGGCTCATGATTAAAAAAAACAGAGCTAGTAAATAAGAAAATAAAATTTGCTGCCGACGGTCTTTACGTTCCGTAAAAAGAACAGAAAAATGATAAAAAAGCGCAGGCACAAAAACAACACCCGCATAAATAAAGCGATCCCAAAAAACAACCTCATCCGTAGTTAGGCTAACGAACATGCGGTAAGTACCATACAACCAGATAGTAACCGCTAAAGAGAGAAAGAAAAAAACAACGTTCAAGGCACTACGCCAACTCTTGCTTAATATGAGAACACCTAATCCCAAAACAAAAAATGCTGATAGTAAAGGAAGTATTTGTGAAATTATCATAAAGAGTAATAAATGTGCTTTAATTATACTAAAAAAAAGAGGTTGTGTCATTAAAAAAACGCAACCTCTTAACTCATTATGCTACTGTTATAAATTTTCGCCATTGCTCAGCGGTAATTATTTGTCCAAAAGATTGAAAGTCATGCAAAATAAATCCACACTGATCAGCGTAAGCTAATAAATTAGCAAAATAATCTTCTCGTACTTTCATTAAATCGTACGCCGGTAAACTTAATTGCTTTTGTGCCAAAAGATGAGCAACGATAAAACCTTCAGCGAAACAAGCAAAAATGGTGTTGTCTCGTAAACCCATCTGATTACCATTCTCAAAATAAAGAGTATCGTTACGAACGACACCAGCGTCTAATCGCAAAAAACCAGATCCGCTACGCTGACATACGTCCGGAGTGATATTGGGCGGCTCCGCAACATCTAAGGCTAGAATCTTACCACCCCAATCTTTAATTAAATGGGGAGTAATTATTGATTCCGGTGAATTGGTAGCGGTAAATAATAGATGGACTTGCTCATTGACATCTGTACATTTTTGATACAAACGAAAACGACAACTACTTTTTAACTCAGTTGTTAGTTTTTTTAATTGAGTTATATCTCTACCAACGAGCAATAGCTGACAAGCAAACTGTGAAAAATAACGCGATACCAAACGACCTAGCAAACCATAAGCGCCAACAATCAAAAAATTTGTTTGTGGAGAATAAAAATCAACACCACCGCGTTCACAAGCTTTTTTAATTTGTTCCACACAAACAGCGGCTGTATAACTATCACCTAAAGTAAATACTGAGGTATGCTGTCCGTTAAGTTGTTGGAGTTCTGGTACTTTTAACAAATTTTTGGTACTAGCACCAAAACAAATAACATCAGCTCGTAAATCATCCAAAGCATGTACAATGGCCAGTCTGGTTTGAGTTTTGCCCTGATGGATACGCTCCAAAATCTCTTTTTTTTGCCTGGCGTCAGAAACAGATTCATTACGTAACCCGGAGTATAAATCCGCCGTGGAGGAGCCAATAACTACCATCTGTGACGACAAGCATTGGTCGCCGATGGTAATATTTACCTTTTTCCAGTTAAAAATATCCGGCACAAATTTATTGCCGGTTTCGACAAAATGATGGGCATAAACAATATCGCGATCTATCTCACTACGAGTATTAGTAATAAATGCTAAATTAACTTTGGGCATTTTTACCTCCAATTTGATGAAAAAAATATTAATGTACAAAAGGTTTGTCCTTAAGTTATTGTATTATAACAAAAAAAAGGCTTATTGCCTAAAATAAATATCTCTAATTAATAACTCAATCGTCTTAAATAATATTTCGGTATTAATCTATAAATTAATTTTATTTTCCCCTATCCCTTGCTGCCAAATTGATAACCGATGTAAAGAATAGTTATAAAGCATTGATTGCTGGTAAACTCGCGCTACTTGTTGAGCCAAAATTTGTATTAATTTAGCTTCGGTGACGCTCAGTTGTACGCGATCAAATGTAAAGCCAACGATACCGATTAAACGCCCCTCTACCAACAAGGGAAAAACACCGCTAAAATTACTTTTATTTAAAATCAGGGCGACTTCTTTGGCTAATTGCAAATCAGTATCGCGACTTAAAAAATCTAATTCCGCCTGTAATACCAGTTGGGGATTGGTTTGCAAATAATAAACAACACGATTCATAAGTTGTCGGTGCTTTTCATTCTGATCTAATTCAGGATAAACTACGGCAAAGGCATCACTGTTCTGATCATAGAGTAGTACTTCTATCTTTTTGATATTAGCTAAATAAAATAGTTCGCGGTGTAATTTTTCGCTAATATCTTGAACATTAGTCACGTCTGAGAGTGCTGATAAAAACGACCAGCTATTCTCGGAGTGCTGATGGGGGGGAGTAAAAAATATATAATCCAGTAACCAGTGATAAAATTTACTTAATTGATCAAAACTGACGGCTAAAAAAACAATAACTAATAACTTAATTGATTCCGGTGAATTGACCCAGAAAAAATTTAGCCACTTACTCTGGATTACGTAGTTAAATATTAATAACAATGTTAGTACGGTTAAAAATAATATTAATCCTTGTTTAATAATAAATTTTATTTCCATAAAACGATAACGAATTATCGCCCAACCGACTAGACCGGCAAATATCAAACCGCTTAGATAGGCAACTGGGTAAAACGCAATCCGGTAAGCTGGTAGATAAGCAGTGGAACCCAAGATAACAATCAACAAAAATGCTAATAACACATAACCGGCTTGGGTTTTGGTAATAGACGGTTTTTGTCTTCGATAATAATGGAATAATTCAATTAAAAAGAGAACCACGTAGATGAAATAATAAAATAAAAATACGTGATGAAAAATACTGGCTTGTGTATGAACGCCCCAACTATAATTAAAAACATCATGAATGAAATAATTAGTTCGACTAAGACTTAAAAAAATAATGGCTAATAAATAACCGAAGTTTAACCATGCTTTTTTATCTGCCTCTTGATCTTGACGACTAAAAACTAAAGCAAAATGATACATCAGTGTTGGCGCAAAAACGACAACAGCATAAACAATACGGTCCCAAAAAATTATTTTTGCGGGATCAGTAGCACTCAACATAAAATAAGAAGCAATATACCAAACAATAAACACCAAACAATTCAGAGCAAAGATTTGATGTAATGGTTTGCGCCAATTACGATACAAAACAAAAACCAGCAAAAAACAAGTAATGCTGGCGCTAATCAGTGATAAATATTGCCAAATTAATGGATTGTTCATATTTTTCACTATTTTAAGATTGATTTCATAACTTAGCACCGACTGATTTAGCTGTCAAGTAATTACCAACCCCTGGGGTTAATAAAAAAAACCACCAGTCGTTAACTAGTGGTTGGTAAATCTTAAACACAAATCTGCGTATGGCTTTCACTCAATCTAATCCAAATAGCTATTTCTACGTCCTTTAACAAGGTGAGAAAAGCTAAATGCGATTTAATATCGACAGCTAATTTTTCAAAAAACTCTTTCTTAACTAGCGGTGTCTCTCTTAAACCATCAACTATCACTAATACCATGTGGTGATCGATGTTTGCTGTATGTGAATAATATAGTCCATCCGGCATCTGAATAAAAAGATTATCCTGCTGATTAACACCACGGCTACCAAACAAAACATCGGAAATGATAGTATTGACTGCTGTTCGCAAATCACGATTTGGTGATTGTACTATGGGGCCATAGACCTCAGGACCGGATCGTTTGTTGTTCAGCGGTAATCCATAAACGGTAACAAAAACTATTTTCTTGGTAATATCCATTTTATCTCCTTTTGACTTTTGTGTTAAATTAATAATGATCTACTATCAGCACCTTAGCATAATCAGTAAATTTGTCAATAAAAAAAGTACCATTCGTTTCACGATTGGTACTTATAAACATCTCTTCTTAGGATCATGTTTAGCCTTCTCTGTTACCCAGGCGATAATTATATGTTCGAGGTATAATAATTATGGCAACACTATGACTAATGTTGGAACAGAGTACTTCTGGATAAGAAACCAGGATCATTATCTGTTACCAGATAATTAGATTCATCCTGCTTGACAAAATAGCTCCAAGATTGTTCTTTCCCTTAACACCGGAGATGGAAACGTGCTATTACTATAATCCATGGCGGTTTTGGCTCTTCGGATTTGTATATCGCCACAAAAGACGACCGAATCAGCATTTCTTTTCTTCACTACCCAAGAAGAGACTAGTTTATTTTAGGTAGGCTTGTATTTTATCACCACCGCAAAATATGTCAATCACTGTCTAGGGTCTTCTTATTAGATGAGATTTTACTACTTGCTACACATTATCCGGCTTGGGTAATTCTTTAATTTCTAACTTATTTTCTTGACCAGTGATTTTGACCACATCTTTATCAATCTTACCAAACTCTTTATAAACAGTATTGTACATATTTACTGTCGTACCCAAATTATTTCCCAGCTTCACTAAATAAACATTGTAGGCGAGTAAATGTTTCTGCAATTTTTC
>PFPO01000057.1 GCA_002793075.1 Candidatus Komeilibacteria bacterium CG_4_10_14_0_2_um_filter_37_10 | reverse complement strand
CTTAGAAGAAAAATAGGCTACTAACCTCTTTTTCTCAATGAATTTAATATTTTTAAAAAAAAGATAACGCTCCCTGTTCAAGGGTGTTATCAGCCACTAACCTATTTGATTCTTAATCCTCTTAAAGGATGTGTCTATAATAATGCTTTTTAAAAACTATGTCAAGGTTAATTATCATTAATTTTTTCAATATTGACTGATGACAACGTATATGTTTAAATATATAACTACAAACAATTGTAGTTAGTAACCAAAAACAAGAGGTCTAAATGTGTAATAAATGTCTTGGATCGGGTGTAATAGAAACTGGCAGCAATGATCTGCCCTGCGATTGCTCAAAGGGAAATACTGCTCTTTTTAATCAAGCTGGAGTCGATGGCCCAGTCACTGGTGCGGAAATTAAAAAACATTTTCTGAATAATTCACCTGAACCAATCAAGCTCGACAAAAAAGAAATTTCCGCATCTAGTTTACCGGGAAGACCATAACGTCTTCTTAAAAACATTGATAAGTCTTATTATAAAAATAATAAGACTTTTTTAATTTTCAATCCATAATCCAAGATAACGTATATAGATGTTTAAGAAATCAATTACTCATTTTTAATAATTCTTCAACTGTTGCATCAACAAATATTTTCATTGTATCAAATATCTGTAAAGATGGATGCTTGGGTATTAGCAATTGAAGATCAGTGCAAGCAAGTACTACGCAATCAACATCTTTCTTTTCAAAATCATTAATAATCAGAATGAGTTCTTCGCGATCTTTATTGTTTTGTTGTCCGTTAACCAGATGAACTATAAACTTTCCCATTTTTGCCTGTTGCAATGCATCGGGAGTTTTATAACCTATATTATTTTCTGCAAAAGAATTCTCATACAATTTATTCTCGATTGTAGCTGATGTTGAAACTATTCCCACCTTAAAAAAATTATTTTTCTTGAGGAATTTTACCGTTTCTTCAACTATACTAAGAACCGGAATGTTAACGGCGCTTCTAATCTCTTTAATAAAAACATGGAGAGAATTACAAGGCATTACAATAAAATCCGCCCCAGCCCTTTCTAATCTTTTCGCTTCCGCAACTAAAAAGGGTAATATCTTTTCAAATCCAGTATTTTTAACTATGGCATCGTCCTCAATTTCATAAGGTAAGGGAACGCTAGTAATAATAATTGATGTCCGATGTGATCTATCTTTTTTTTGACAAGAAAAGATCAAATCAAGATAAAATTCTGATGTTGTTTCTGGTCCAAGCCCCCCAATTACTCCTACGGTTTTCATAATAAAAGTATGATTTATTAATAAATTATTTTTTTATCTGCAATAATATCTACGAAATCAATCCTACATTAAATCGCACTAAATACTAGATTAGCAAAAAAACCAATCAAACTACTTAGAATACCAAGTTGTAAAAAACTATCTAGTACCAAAATTCCCAATAAAATCCACTGCCCTTGAGTTTCTAAAAAATACTTCACTTGCTCTAACTTATTGGGTAAAACATCAAAAAGTACTTTTGAGCCATCCAATGGCGGTATGGGAATAAGATTAAAAACTAAAAATATTAAGTTATAAATTATTAAATAAACTAAAAAAGTGATCAGACTATTGCCATCGGCCAACAGCTGTCCGATTAATAAAACTTTTAAAACAACAAAGAAAAAGATTAGACTAACAAAATTAACCAACGGTCCTGCCAAAGACACGATGCTATTCCCCCACCGTTGATTAGTGAAGTTATTGGGGTTAATCGGTACTGGTTTAGCCCAACCAAAAACTAAAGGACTGCCCGTAATGATTAAAAAGGCTGGTACCAAAACAGTGCCATACCAATCAATGTGGGCAATGGGATTGAGCGTCAGACGTCCCGCCAATTCGGCCGTATGATCACCTTGTTTCCTGGCTACCCAAGCATGACCAAACTCATGTACCACGATAGCATACAAAACCGCTAAAACCTGAATGATAATACTCATTAACTATTCAATAAATGGTTATTCTTGACTTTATTTCTAAAAAATATTAGAATACGGTCATTAATATCTATAATATTTTAATCACTAGATTATGTCAAAAGTTTGCGAAAAATGTCAGCGCGGTACTGTCTCCGGACAAACCAAAAGTCATTCCAATATCAAAACCAAAAGAGTGGTTATGATTAATCTGCAATCCAAGATTGTTGATGGCGTACGACAAAAACTTTGTACCAGGTGTATCAAGACGCTAGCGAAAAAAAGTAAATAAACTACAATATACTACGATAAAAAAACTCACTGGTAAACCAGTGGGTTTTTTTAATTTATAAATATTTGATAGTTAACTTATGATCTTTAATTTCAATCTGGATTTCTTTGTAGTCTGGATAATTATAAAGCATATTCATAATTGACTTCGTGTAACTGGAGACAATCATGTTAGCCACAAATTTCGGAAAGAAAACACCGTTTAACTTTAACTTACTGAAATAAATATCAATTTCCTTATCTTTAGATACTGGTTTGATCACCGACTTAAAACCACCGCGTACGGGCTTAAAGATATAACCATTCAAAGCCATTTCGCCATCATTTAAAGTAATCTTTAGCTCCCTGATGGATTTATTTTTATCTTTCAATAATAATTTAGCAATCAAATAATTCATCTCCTCTTCTGTCCAAGTAAAATAACTCTCATCTTCTAACAAATAACGGATATTCTTTTCCTTGACCGCTAAATCCCAAGCTTGATATTTTTTTTCTAAAGCCCATTTTTCATAATCAGTTAATTCTCTGGGTGCTGACTCGTTTTGTACGGTACTGGGTGTATTTTTCCACCAAGAAAAACCTTTCCAAGAAAAAGCAAAAACTGATAGTGGCGCCGCCACTAAGATAACAATTACTACTACCAAAATAATTTTTTTCATAAGCAATAAAATATTTATTAACTTATCTATATTATACTAACAATTCAGTTTCTGAGCAAAGTTAGGACAACCACTCAGTATTACTGGCAAATTCGCTAATTGTCTTTCGCTGACGCGGTGCTTGCTGTCGTTCTTGCCAATTAAGGGGCAATGTCTCTTTTTGACCGGAATAACCAATAGCTATCAGAACTATTACCTCAAGATCCGTCGGTAAATGATAATTTTCCATTGCTTTAGTCCTATCAAAAGCACCCATTTGATGAACCATTAATCCTAACTCAGTTGCTTGTAGCAGTAAAGAATTAACAGCGGCGCCAGTATCATACCAAGCGTGAGCGTTTGGTTGCTGGTTATAATTTAAATTCTTCTTGGCACCAATCAATAACAATAACGGCGCTTGCTTAGCCCAGCTATTACCCTCCACAATACACGCGGCTAATTTTTCATAATTAACCAAATCATCTTTAGTGGCATAAATAACCCGCCAGGGTTGTTCATTGCGCGAGGATGGTGCCCAACGCATTGCTTCTAATAATTGGTTTACTTTCTCCGTTTCGATGGCATTACTACTAAACGCTAATGAACTCCAACGATTCTTGATTGCTGGCATGATTTCGTGATCGACTGGTGTTAATTTCCAGGGATAAATATTGGACATATATAATTTTTAATAATTAATAGTTATTTATCAGTACTATCTATTTATAATATCAAAGAATATAGTTATTCTCTCCATAGACAACGCTAGTTATTAATTGGTATTATTACTAGTATCAATCTTATTATAATCGATGTCAATACAATTTAATTGGCGATTAAACTCAATAATAAAAAAAATTAACATATGGAACACAAAACCTATCATCAACTGCCACTTCAGGAACTATTTAATTCACTGCAAACATCAACTGCTGGTCTTTCAGAAAAAGAAGTAGCTTTGCGTTTAGAAAAATTTGGGATTAATAAATTGCCATTAACAAAGAGATTTTCGATTTTTACTCTTTTACTAAATCAATTTAAAAATCCTTTAATCTATATTCTTTTAGTCGCCTTGGCCATCAGTTTTGTAACTAGTCATAACGTTGATGCCTGGATAATTCTAACCGTTGTTTTAATTAGTACCTCGGTTGGTTTTTTACAAGAGTACAAAGCAAACACGGCATTATTGGCTCTTGGAAAACTAATCACCTACAAAGCAAAGGTGTTTAGAAATGGTGAAGAAATAATTATTCCCCAAGAACGAGTTGTCCCGGGGGATATTATTTTATTGACTGCCGGCGACAGAATTCCTGCTGACGCAAGACTTTTTGAAGCTCAAAATTTTGAAGTAATTGAAGCGACACTCACCGGTGAATCAATTCCCTCGAATAAAAATATTGATGTTTTACCAGAAAATACTCCTTTGGCTGATCGAGAAAATATGGTTTATTTTGGAACGGTGGTAGCCAGGGGAAGGGGCCAAGCAATAGTTACTGCTACTGGTCAAAAAACCGAGTTGGGTCATATTGCTAATTTGATAAAAGAAACTCGTAGTGAAAAAACACCTCTCCAAAATCAGCTTGATCATTTTGGTAAAATAATAGGACAACTGTTAATAGTAGTTAATATTTTTATCTTTGGTTTGGGTGTTTTAACTGGTAAACCACTTTTTGAAATGTTTTTGACTTCCGTGGCTGTTGTGGTCGCAGCTGTACCCGAGGGTTTACTACCAGCGCTAACTGTTATTTTAGCCATCAGTATGCAACGTCTAACTCGTCACAAAGGATTAGTAAGACAAATGCTAGCAGCCGAAACACTGGGTTCGATATCAGTTATTTGCACTGATAAAACCGGTACTCTGACCCAGGGAGAGATGAAAATATCAGAAATTATTACTGAGCAAACAACAATTTATAGTGATGGAGTAAATTTTACTGCGATAGTAGACCCCACTGCAAACGCTAGTTATGTGACAGCTTTAAAAATTGGTTTACTGTGTAATAATGCCATTATTGAAAATCCTGAAAAGGAATTAAAGGAATGGACTATTATTGGTGATCCAACTGATAAGGCTTTACTAATCGCTGGTCGATCTATTGGTTTTAATAAAGAAGAATTAGAAAAAAATGAAAGTAGAATTGCGGAAATAGCCTTTGATTCGGAATATAAATTAATGGCTACGCTCCATTCCCTCTCGCCTGCACAAAAAATAAAAAGTCAGCAATCTAATTATGATCACGTTATTTATGCTAAAGGCGCTCCGGAAAATATTTTAGCTTTGGCATCAGCTATAGATGTGGAAGGAAATATAATTACGTTAACGGAAAACAAAAAAATAGACATTCAAAAACAGTACGAAAAGTTAACAAGTTCTGGACTGAGGGTATTAGCAATAGCTTATAAACTACAAGGTGTAATTAATGACTCAGAAAAGTTTAACAAAAATAACTTAACTGATCTTGTTTTTGTTGGTCTGATTGCCCTTAAAGATCCACTGCGTCTAGAAGCGAAAGGGGTAATACAGCTTTGTCAGAGTGCTGGTATTCGCCCCATTATAATAACTGGGGATCACAAATTAACAACAATAGCTATTGTACAAGAATTAGGTATTAAAGTAACTACCGAAAATGTTTTAGAAGGCGCTGATTTGAATGAGTTAAGCGATGAACAACTTCAAGAATCGGTTAAAAAAAATATCATTTTTGCTCGAGTCGAACCAAGACATAAAATTCGAATTGTCTCGGCCCTGCAAGCGAATGGTGAAATAGTAGCCATGACTGGCGATGGAGTAAATGATGCACCAGCCTTAAAAAAAGCTGACATTGGTGTGGCTATTGGCTCAGGAACTGATGTTGCTAAAGAAACGGCTGATCTTGTTCTTTTAGATAATAATTTCAAAACTATTATTGAGGCAGTAAGAAGAGGGAGAATAACTTTTAACAATATTAGAAAGGTGGTTCTCTACCTTCTCACTGACGCTTTTTCTGAAATGATTATTGTTGGCGGATCTATAATCTTAGGACTCCCGCTACCAATTTTACCAGCACAAATTCTTTGGATAAAATTAATCGAAGACGCAGCGCCAGCCATGAGTCTTTCTTTTGATGAAATAGACGAAGATGTCATGAATGAATTACCGAGAAAAAAATCTGAACCTATACTTAATCGTCAATTTAAAAAACTTATTATTTTTTACGCTCTTATTATGGACCTGACTTTATTTGGTATATTTTATTATTTTTGGCAAACGAGTAACGATCTTGATTACGCTCGTACTATTACTTTTGTTGGTTTGGGTTTAACTTCTTTATTTTATATATATTCCGTACGTGGTTTAAAATATTCAATTCTTAAACTTAACCCCTTCTCCAATAAATTCTTAACTCTCACTACGATTGCAAGTACTCTATTAATGTTAATAGCTATCTACCTACCATTTCTCAATAGAATTTTACATACTGTTCCTTTGGGAGTGAAAGAGTGGATCGTATTATTAAGTTATGCAATGCTTAGTATTGTTGTATACGAGATTGGTAAAAAAATTACTATTGCTAAACCCAATAATCTAATAATAAAACAATGAGAAAAAATATTAGCCCCTGGCTAACCATCTCAATTTACCCTACTTCTTACTAATATACTTGCTTAAGGCAATAATGCCCAAAACCAATAAAATAATTACCAAGAGATAAACTAACCAAGAAAAAAACATCATGCCACCGCCGCCGATTAAATAATTATACATCATCTTACTCACCTCCTTTATTAAATTTTATATTGCGTATTCTTACAAACCTATTTCTACTGCTATTTCTTGCATAGCGACAATAGCTAATTCAAAGAATTTATTTTTTTCCAATCCAATTTTTTCTATCTCCATGATCGTTTCGCGTGAAACTTTCGCCGCAAAGCTGCGGTCTTTAAATTTTTTGTTGAGAGAACTGGCTGTCATACCAGTTAATTTTTCTGGGCGTAGTAAAGCGGTGGCATAAATCAACCCAGTAATAGTTTCACCAGCAGCTAAAGCATAATCCAATTGGGAACTACGCAGCACATCAGTACCTTCTTGGTTATGGGCGGAAATGGCGTGCATTGATGCTGGTGCTAATTCATAACCTTCTTGTTTTAGTAATTCGCTAGTTTTTAATCCGTGTTGACTATGATCTTGTTGCGTCAGCTCCCAGTCCAAATCATGTAGTAAACCAGCTAAGCCCCACTCCTCCTCATTTTCTCCAAATTCTTGGGCTAAAGTACGTAAAACAACTTCGCTTTCCCGCGAGTGAATTTGATTATTGTGATCCAATAAATATTTTTTTATTAACTCACGAGCTGGTACAATTGTGATCAACATAAAATTATAATTACTCTTACTTTATTATCATCACGCTAAAGCACAATAACAAATTCTATTATAACTTCCCAACTAAGTCTGTTGACGGCCGTAATGTTTTATCACCTGGTTGCCAGTTAACCGGACAAGCTTCACCGCCATTTTCGCGAACAAATTTGGCAGCTTGCAACTTTCGTAAAAGCTCCTTGATATTGCGACCAATATTATTAGCGTGCACTTCGTAAGCTTGAATTACTCCGTCGGGATCAACGATAAAACTACCACGTAAGGCTAATCCCTCATCAGCTAGATAAACACCAAACGAACGGCTAAGCTTTCCAGTAGGATCAGCAACCATGGGAAATTTTATTTTAGCAATTGACTCCGAGTGATCATGCCAAGCTTTATGCACAAAAGCTGTATCCGTGCTAACGCTTAATACCTCAGCCCCCTCTTTCTGAAACTCGCCATAAAAATCAGCTAACTGAGAAAGTTCAGTTGGACAAACAAAAGTAAAATCAGCTGGATAAAAAAACAAAATTAACCATTTATTTTTAAACTCTTGAAAGCTGGTTTTACTAATACTTTCATTGAGAAAAATCTCAAAATCTAACTCTGGTAATTTAGTACCAATAATTGGTAATAAAAACTTTTCTGATGAATCCATATATTTGTATAATTAAAAATTAAATTGGTCGGGCTGAGAGCCTGCCTGTGGGCAGGCAGGGACTTGTCAGCCAGAGGCTGATCCGCCTCCGGCGGAAACCTCCAAATAAAATATCTGCGACAATCAAACAATATCTATTTTATGAATGGTCGGGCTGAGAGGACTTGAACCTCCGACCTCATGCACCCCATGCATGCGCGCTAGCCAACTGCGCTACAGCCCGATAAATACTTTTTATAAAATTGATTAGATTATTAGCTCACTATCGAGCCTCGTCCAAAGGACGATCAGCCTCTGGCTGAAACTGCGCTACAGCCCGATAATAGTTTTAATTATAATCTTTTTTATTTGTTTACCAAAACCCATTTTATAAAATCTTTCCCTAGCTCTTGCATCTTGCTCGCAATGATAGGATTCATAATAAACTAATTTAAAAGGTTTGTTACGTGCCGTCCAAGAATTTGTATCCTTATTATGTTCGTATAATCTGATTTTAATATCCTTAGAAGTAAAACCAACATAAACCTTATTATTTTTCAAACTTTGTATAAAATAAATAAAATACATATTTATTTAATTATCAATGACCCTGATCAAGCCTCGTCCAAAGGACGATCAGCCTCTGGCTGAAACTGCGCTACAGCCCGAAATAAAACTGTTTATAAAATTGATTATATTGTTTGTATATAAAATCCCGAAATGCTTCGGGACTTTATAGGCTCTAACCATTTCAGCTGAATTAGAAGTTCCCTAATAACATCCGGGCTAGTTTATCAATTTTGTGCTTTAGTTGGATCGTTCCAGCATTCAGCCAAATTTGATAATCATTATTGCCGCTGGGTGCCCTAGAATTTTGACCACGGTCAGAATTCACGCGAACTCCCTAATAAAGAAGGTTGTAGAGCTTCAATCTACAGAAATGATTAGAGTACTTTTATTATAAACAGTGGGCTACGGACTGTCAAATAAAGCTAAAACAATTCAATTTAATTAAGTAAATTGAATTAACTGAAATAATTTTATTTATTCCTTGATACCGTCTAAATTAATGTCGTATAAAATTTGCTCGGCAATTAAACGATAATTCAAAATCTCATTTTCGCTAAACCAAATGGGAATTTCGCGCAAAGCATCACTGGCCGGATCAGAACAGTGCACTAAATTACGAACAGCTCTATTATCCAAACTTGCTATCTCATAAGAGTCCAAAGTATAGTCACCGCGAATCGTTCCACTGTCTGATGTTAAAGGCTCTGTTGAACCAATTATTTTTTTGACGATGCCGGCCGCTTGATTTCCTTCCCAAATCATCGGCACTATTGGACCGCAACTCATAAACTTTACCAGTGCTTGAACAATATCCTTACCATACTCCCGGGCCTCTTTTTCTATTGGTAAACCAGCAGCCTTTCTCTCTTCTAATATTCTTTGTCCTTTGCTAGTAAACCATTGTTCGTCTTTCTGATAATGTCGCCATAATTGATCTTCGGTAGCGATAATCATTTTTAAGGCTATTAATTTTAATCCTGTTTTTTCTAGACGACAGATAACGTCGCCAATCAGACCTCTTTGCACGGCATCGGGTTTTAAAATCACAAAGGTTCTTTCTTTTCTTGGATGTAACATAATTTAATCGCTAATTATTTCTTAAAAAATTGATCAATTTTTTCCACTAGATCATGTGGCGTCATATTGGCCTTGATACAATAATCAACAACTCCGTACTCTTTACCTTTTTTAATATCCTCATCTTGTCTTAAATTAGTTAAAAGAATAACTGGTGTTTTACTGATTTTCTTTTCCTTCTTGATAGCTGCCAAAACAGCAAACCCATCCATTTTTGGCATCATCACATCCAATAAAATCAAATCAGCTTTTTCTTGCAATATTAATGCCAACCCTGCGGCACCGTCCGGGGCAGTTAATACATGATAACCGCCTTTGGTCAGCTTTAATTTATACATATTTACTAGTATTTCTTCGTCCTCTACTAAAATAATTGTTTTTGCTTTACTGACCATAGGATAATTTTTACTTATTATATTATAGCGCTAATGATCATTAATTTCAATGGTCTGGCCATTGAGAATTGCTTGAATGTCACCATTTAAATCAGTCCGCCAAATATTCATATTTAATCTTTTTAATATCTTTAATACGCCGGGGTTGGGGTGACCAAATTTATTTTCACCAACAGAAATGACAGCTAGCTTTGCTCCTACTACTCGCAGAAATTCCTGATCACTGGAATAATAACTGCCATGATGGCCAATCTTGATTATTTGATTTGTATTAACTATTTTCTGAGCTAACATTTGTTTCTCTGTGCTTTGTGTCGCATCACCCATGAATAAAGCACAGGATAATTGGAAACAGTATTGACCAACTACTGATGATTCATTTAAATCCTTCAACCGCTGACCATGATAAGCAATAAACGGTTGCCATGTTTGCCAATAACTCTTATCGGCAAAAACATAGCGATTGCCAGTGGTGGTGGTTGTAAGAGAAATATTTTTCTCCTGAATTATTTTCAGTAATGCTAAATAACTTTGATCGGAATAATCAACTGGTCCGGGATAAATAATTCTTTTCACGGGATACCGCTGAATAACTTCCACTAAACCAACAACGTGATCGGCGTGAGCATGAGTAATAATCATTAAATCAATTTGCGGATTAAGACTGGGTAAATACCCCCCTAGTTTACTAACAACAGTCAAGTCTGGCCCACCATCAATGAGAATATATTGTTTACTACTGGTAATAATCAAAGCGGAATCACCTTGACCAACGTTCATAAAAATAATTTGCGCCGCAGACAAAACCACTGACTGCTGTTGCCAGATGCTATAAAACAAACCGGTTAGACAAAAAATGATCGTTACTAAAATTTTAATCTTTTTTGTTTTAGGTACACACATTTTGCACTCTAGCTAATACCTCATTTGGGGTTTTACCACCCAGGGCACAGTGTTCTAGGTTATTGTAATTATTATTCCA
>PFPO01000056.1 GCA_002793075.1 Candidatus Komeilibacteria bacterium CG_4_10_14_0_2_um_filter_37_10 | reverse complement strand
TATTTTTCTTCTTGTGTTGATTTTGGCATAGTTTTTGACATATAGCCCTAGTTTACTAGAAAGTGCAATATGTGTGTGCACATTACCATAGATTCTTGACATTTGTAATTATTTATGATACTAATAATTATTAGTAAAGAAATAGTATTTTAATAACAAAAGAAGGATAGTAACCATGACCACCGATGAAAAAATTGTTCAGGTTAGTGAGAAATTTGGCATACCAATATATAAAATAAAACAAGCATTTGATTTGCCATTAGCATCATGTTCGGCCAGTACAATTGAGGAAGCTCAGGCAGCTTATGATAACGCTACCGAAGACAGCGAAACTGAATACGTTGCTTTTAAGAAATGGGTTGAACTGTTTTTGAACGAAGTAACCAAAATAACCACAATCGATGAAGCTAAAACGTCTTTTAATAACGCGCCGGATGACAGTGTCGAATCTCAAAACGCTGTTTTGCAAAAATGGATTGAGCTCTGTACAACAATTGAAGATGTCCTGGAAGTTTTCGCTAACACCTCTGAGAATAGTGAAGCTAAAAATGTTGCTCTAAAAAAATGGATCGAACTTTGTACTACAGCTAAGGAAGTAAGTCGGGTTATTTTTAACACTCCTGATGATAGTGAAGTTGAAAATATTGCTTTTAAAAAATGGGTTGAACTGTTTTTGAACGAAGTAACCAAAATAACAACCGTCGAAGAAATTAATACAGCTTTTGATAACACTCCTTACGATCGAGAAGCGGAAAGTGCTGTTTTAAAAAAAATGGATTGAGCTTTGTACGACAATTGAAGAAGTCTTGGAGGTTTTTAATTACATCACAAACTATAGTGAGGTGGAAAAATTAGCTATTAAAAAACTTTATAATCTTGTAGAGTAAAAAGCAATAAACCCAGTGATAATATCAATGGGTTTTTATTATTACTTTTATTTATTTGATAAAATGCTATTCTTGACAGATCCGATGTCTGGATTTATACTGTTTTTAGCCGTAGACAATGGGTGGTTAATCAATAACCTTAATAACCCATCGAGGTAACAATAAATACGGCTTTTATGGCCTTTTTTTTATACTTATGGACGGTAATGAAAAATTAATTTTTGGTTCAATTTTAATCAGCTATACGCTGCTAGTATTAGGCGTCTGGGAGTATTTGATCAGACCAATGATTACTTTTGCGCAAGACGTTATTCATACTTACTAAATTTATTATTATATTATATGGCAAAAACTAAGGTACAAAAGCAGAAAGAATTACAGTTATTGAAAGACAAAGTAGGTCAGGCAAAAAGTTTAATCTTTACCTCCTATGCTGGCTTATCAGTGGCTGCGGTCGAGGAATTAAGAAAGAAATTTCGTCAGGCAGGAGTTGAATATCAAGCGGCAAAAAAAAGATTATTTGATTTAGCGTTGGCTGATCAACAATTAGCTACCACCAAGATTCATGATTTGACAGGTAGTATTGCTGCGGCTTTTAGTATGGACGATGAAGTATCAGCAGCTAAGATTGCTCAAGAATTCAGTAAAAAGAATGAGCGATTGGAGATTAAAAGTGGTTTATTAAAAGTTGATGGTACTTGGAAACTGTTATCCGCTGAGGAAGTAAAGGCCTTAGCTAATTTACCGAGCAAAGAGCAACTATTAGCCAAGTTAGTTGGTACAATTAATGCCCCAGTCAGTGGTTTCGTTAATGTTTTGGCGGGTAATATACGAGGTTTATTGTATGCCCTCAAAGCTATTCAAGAAAAAAAATAATTTAAATATTAATTAAGAAACAATATGTCTGAAGAAAAAAAAGAAGTAGTCATTCCGGAAAAATTTAAAAGTTTAGTAGCCGAAATTGAGAAAATGTCTGTCTTAGACCTTTCCGAATTAGTAAAGGTTTTAGAGGATAAATTCGGCGTCAGTGCCGCCGCGCCAATGATGGCTATGGCCGCACCAGCAGCTGGTAGTGAAGTAGTAGCTGAGGCTAAAACTGAATTTTCCGTGGAGTTAACTAATGCCGGCGCTAATAAGATTAACGTCATTAAGGTGATTAGAGAAGTCACCCAGCTGGGACTGAAAGAAGCCAAAGATATGGCTGATGGTGCCCCAGTATTAGTTAAGGAAAATATGAAAAAAGAAGAAGCTGACGAGTTAAAGAAGAAATTGGAAACAGCAGGCGCTGTAGTAACTTTGAAGTAATACTATTTTAAGAGCAATCCAAAACAGCTCACTAGCTATACGGCAGTGGGTTGTTTTTTTTGTTTAGCAGTTGAGATTACTTAACTTTCTCGATGGTCATCTCCAAAATCTGTTGGCCATTAAGGAGGTAAGCTTTTTTATCCTTTTCGATGATGATGGCATCTTTTAATTGGTTAAAGGAACTAGATTGATATTGGTTAACCAAATCACCGTTTTTGTTGAGTACAATTAATTTATTATTACCCTGATCCAAAAGATAAAGATTAATAAAGTCTGGTTTAGTGAATATTTTCAGTGAGTTTGATAGTATTGGTTGAATATTAAGACTCATAGTACGATTGGAGCGTCCATTATTTAGAACGATTATTGAATCGTTTTTGACTAGATATAGATTGCCATCAATAGCCATACTTTGGTAGTTTTGTAGTTCTAAATTATCTCGTAGCCAAAGGCTAGCAGCCCCGAGACTATTGTTATTTTGTTGGTAGCGATAAATTTGTTTATTACCTTGATCAAAAATATAGAGACGACCATTATAACTATCCAAAGAGGTAATATCCCGACTACCAGAGCTTAGAGTGACAGTAATTTTGTTTAAAGAATCGTTTTGCCAACCGTAAAAATTGTTATTTTGATCAATGATTAATGGTTGGCCATTGGGTAAATAGCCATTGATTTTCCAGCCAGCAAAATTAGCTGGGTAAGCAAAATATTTATTATTATTGCCATCCTGTAAATCGATGCGCCAATAGCCATTGTTTTCTAACCAGGCAATCAGGAAATTGTTGTTTAACGAAATGCCTTTCACGGTTGTTTGATTTTGTTCTTGCGACCAAACAATTTTTGGTTGTTCAAGATTTCTAATGTTCCAAATACGGTCAGTGAGAATGACTATTTGATCTCGTAATCCCTGGACATTGCTGTCGTTATTTTGATCAGTGGGTAGCAATT
Organism: Candidatus Komeilibacteria bacterium CG_4_10_14_0_2_um_filter_37_10; assembly: GCA_002793075.1. Classification (NCBI taxonomy): domain Bacteria; phylum Candidatus Komeiliibacteriota; species Candidatus Komeilibacteria bacterium CG_4_10_14_0_2_um_filter_37_10. Next base: position 7,791 of record PFPO01000056.1, on the reverse strand, counting down.
TATTTAAGTCCATTAATTCTTGCCAGATTTGTTTGGCGCGATCGCGATTGCCGTAGATTAAAGCCGATTCAATTTCTTGCGATTTGGCATTGATATTATTTTGTAATTCAGTAAGTTGTTGCTGGGAAAGTCCTTGATCAGCTGAATTGATTAGTATAAATAAGATCGGTATTAATATAATAATGATTAAGACGATCAGATGCCGAAGGGTAAATTTAAAATTTTTAATATTAAAATATAGCGCGGGTCGGAAAAAATTAAAATATTTAATATTTTTTAACTGGTTACCAAGTAATATCGATAAGTTACTCAGTAAATTAACGAATCCGTGGTAGAGGATTTTTAATAGCGAATTTATTTTACCACCAATTTTTTTACTCCAAGGAGCAAGGCTTGATTGAGAAATTTTTTGCCATGTATTGACCCAGATCAGCGCCAGCGTCTGCCAGCTACTTGGTTGAGTCATAATTTTTTGAGTTTCTTTTTGGGTCGCTAGTAAATTATCCAAGGATTCCTTAGATTGTTTAGTGATTTTACTATTAAATTGATTATTCCACTGTTGGTATTGTTGAGTTGAATAACTTCCTGATTGCCTAGCTTGATTTATTTCTTGCTCCGCTAGGGGTTGTTTGATAATCAACCCCAAAAAGGAGACACGGGGTCCAACACCGGCGATCATATTTTTTATTTGTTCGGCGGCAGAGCTGGCTGGTATGGTGCTAATAATTTTACGAATTTTTTCTAGGGCTATGTAATCCAATAAGCTCGGTCCTGTTAATAGTAGCGAAAAGCCTTGATCGACTTTTCCCGTGATAACATTTTGGAATATTTTAATGGGGTTAATGGTTATTTTCTCCGTGCCAATAACGTCGGTAGCTTTATAATTATTCAAAATATATCCTTGCCACTGACCAAGAGTGGCAAAGTTTATCAATTCATCTCGATAGTTTCCGATTAGTAAATCCAGATTTTGTAATATTTTTTTGTCAGCTGGTAGATTTTGCGGCAACCAAGCATTCAATTCACTGAGAGTTGATTCTAACATTTTTGTACTATCTTCCAGGGGGCAGAAGTAATAAATATTTTCAATTTTTTCTATGAGCGCACCAATAAATTGATCATAGTCCGAACGCGGATTATGGATGTTAACTAACACAAAAAGTAAACCACTCTTTTTAATCTGTTCCGGGTTTTGACAAATATAAATATCAGCTATAGCATTAGCATGGACTGGGTCTTGTTGCCAAATACGGGCAATTTGGAGATTATTGTTCATTGATTTGCAAATTTAGACAAAATTATTATACTATATTTATATAATAGCGTAAAAGTAAAAATGTTAGAACAATTATTTAGTTCACGAACCAGAGAGAAATTGCTTTATTTATTTCTTTTTAATGGTCAGAAAAGATTCTATGTACGGGAAATTACACGGCTAATTGGCGAACGCCTGAACTCCGTGCGTCGAGAACTGGCCAATTTAGAGAAATTTGATTTAGTTGCCAGCGTTGATTTTGATCATCGCAAATATTATTATTTGAATCAAGGATTTATCTTACGAGAGGAGTTAGCTAATTTATTTATTAAAGCTCGACTTTTATTACAGAAAAGAATAATGGAGTCTATTAAAAAATACGATGGTATCAAATTTCTATCGTTACTGGGTTATTTTGTTAATGACGAGGAGGCTAAAACTGATATTTTGCTTATTGGTAATATGAACAAAAAAGATTTATCCTTTCTGATTCGTGAAATTGAAAAGATTACTCATCAGCCGATACGCTATACTCATTTTACTAACGCCGAGTATATTTATCGGCAGACCATGACGGATAAATTTTTATATGACTTATTAGAACGTAAAGCGATTATTTTAATAGATAAGATCAAGAAATGATTTTAGTAATACAATTTAGTCCAGATCACATCTGCTTTGAACTGTATGACGGCGTTTCTTTTATTGTTGCTGCTAAATTTCCTTATGGGAGAAATGAATATTTGCAACAATTAATTTCCTGGTTTGGTGATCAGAAGATCAAAACCAATGATTTAACAGCTATTGCAGTATATTATCAGCCAGCATCGTTTAGTAGTTTGCGTGGATTTACCGCTATTGCTAACGCTTTAGCTTGGTCACAGCAAATACCAATTTTTAAAGTAACCCACGGTCCGATTGACGAGGATGTGATAAAAAACATCATTAGCCAAAGTAAAAAAACAAAAAAAGGTTTTATTATCCCTGATTATTTCCGCGAACCAAATATTACCACAAAAAAATAAGTTATTTTGATAAATAAGATATAAACAGTTATTTATTTGACTGTTTTTTGTTTTTTTATTGTAATCTTGTGCATAAAGATGGTTGCGGAGTATCTATTTGTGGTATATAATAGTACTATAGGGTACAAAGTGGTTAAAAGTGGGGATAACTAAAATTACATCAATGTTTATTGGCGAATACTATCATAATTTGGACGACAAAGGACGCTTGGCTCTACCAGTTAAGTTTAGAGTCAAATTTAAAGGTGGATTGGTGATTACCAGAGGTTTGGATAATTGTCTTTTTGTTTATACGCGGCAAGATTGGCAAATACTTGCCGAAAAGTTAAGTAAGTTACCAATTAATCAAGCAAAAACCAGAGCCTTTGCCCGATTATTATTAGCTGGTGCAATGGATGTAGCGATGGATGGTCAGGGTAGAATAAATGTTCCTGATTATTTACTCAACTTTGGCCTGCTAAAAAAACAGGTGGTCATTACCGGACTTTATAATCGATTGGAAATATGGGATGAAAAGCAATGGCAAGAATATAAGCAGCGAACTGAGAAAGATAGTGGTGAGATTGCTGAAGCATTAGGAGAATTAGGAGTTTAATATGCCAGAGCATCAACCAGTTTTGTCCATTGAATTAGTAGCCAATTTACAGGTACAACCAGATTTAGATTATATTGATGCCACACTGGGCGCTGGTGGTCATGCACGAAAAGTATTGTTACTCAATGAACCACTGGGCAGATTAATCGGTTTCGATCTTGATCAAGAGGCATTGAGCATCGCACGGGAAAATTTGAAGAATTTTACTGGCCGTGTCAGCTATATCAATAATAATTTTAGTTCATTAAAGAAAAGTATTGCCGATCTCAATCTTCCGCAACTGCAAATTGGTGGTATCTATGCTGATTTAGGAGTTTCGTCAATGCAATTAGACCAAGCAAAAAAAGGATTTAGTTTCCGCATGGCGGGACCCTTGAAGATGAATTTTGATAGTAATGGTTTGATGTCAGCTGAAGATATTGTGAATAATTGGTCCGTAGATGAAATAGCACAGCTTATTATTCGCTATGGTGAAGATACCTTTGGACCCGTTATCGCTAAGGCGATTGGTGAATATCGTCAACAAAAGAGAATAGCGGACACCTGTGAGCTAGCGCAAATCATTGCTAGTGTGAAGCAACGCCGGGGAAGCAAGATTCATCCAGCCACCAAGACTTTTCAAGCTTTACGGATTGTGGTTAATGATGAGTTGGGACAGTTAGCTGAATTCTTAGAACAAGCAGTCAGTTTGTTACCCAGTAAAAGACGTTTAGTTGTTATCACTTATCATTCCTTAGAAGATCGAGTGGTCAAACAATATTTTAAAAAAGAATCAACCGATTGTTTATGTCCAAAAGAGTTGCCAGTTTGCTTCTGTCATCATCGGGCACGATTACGACTAATCAGTAAAAAATCCATCAGACCAGCGGCTGAAGAGATCAAGACTAATCCCCGAAGTCGCAGTGCCAAACTCCGAGTGGTCGAGAAAATATAGTCAATATGTTAGATAAATAATAATTAAAATTTAATATGCGAGGGCCAAAAACAAATTTTAAAATTGTTAGTTTTGTTCAATTACGTACTTTCTTAGTAGTGTTTTCCGTGGTAGCTTTATTTGGTTATCTGGGAATCATTAATAATTCTTCGACACTGGGCATTGAATATGCTAAATTGCAGAATGAGATTCAAACATTGCAAGCAACGAACAATGAACTGAAAATTCAAATCGGTAACCATCAATCCATTTCTCGAGTAGAACAGCTTGCTAGTCAGCTAAACATGGTAAAAGTTGATCAGTACACGTATTTAAATTCAGAAACAGCTGTAGCCATAGTTAAATAATTAATTTCTCCTATAATATAATAACTTTTCCAGCCCTATGTCCTTTTTCTAATCTTAGGGCTTTTACTTTTTATGATAGTTAAACATCTTGCTGCTAGCAGTCAAAATATTAATCGTCGTCTAACGGTGTTATTTATAGCTTTTTTAGTATTTGTCATAATTTTGATCATCAAACTAGCTATTTGGCAAATATGGGAGCATGATAAGTACTTGCAGTTAATAGATCGTAAGTTCAAAAATGAAGAGATTATACCAGCCAAACGTGGAGATATCTATTTACAGGATTATAAAGATAGTAGCAAACTGAGCGCTTTGGCGACTAATCGACAGTATTATCTTCTTTATGCCAACACCACAGAAGTAGCTAAGCCCGATAAGATATTAGAACAAATTATTCCTTTATTAAAGATTGAGGATCAAGATGAAAAGGACGCTATTTTAAAAAGACTTAGTAAGGAAAAGGATATTTATGAGCCACTAAAGAGAAAGTTAACAGAGGAGGATAAAGCAAAAATTGAACAAGAGAAAATTTCCGGTCTTTACTTCCAACCCGAATCGTTACGTTACTATCCGGAAAAAAATATCGGTAGTCATGTTGTCGGCTTTGTTGGCTACACCGATAGTGGTTATCAGGGTACTTATGGTTTAGAAGAATATTTTCAGCAAGAATTACGTGGCCGTGACGGACAGCGGACTTATAACAGCGACGCCCGTGGTTCAATCATCGCTACCTCTGATCGTTCTTGGCAACCAGCAGATGATGGTGTTAGTATGGTATTAACAATAGATCGTTCTTTGGAGTATTTTGCCTGTTCCATGTTAGAAAAGTATACTATTAAAGTGGGCGCATCTCGTGGTAGTGTTGTCATCTTGGATCCTAATAGCGGTGCTGTTATGGCCATGTGCGGTTATCCTGATTTTGATCCGAATGAGTACAATCAAGTAAGCGGTGCCGGAGTTTATAACAATACGATGGTGGCCGAGGCTTATGAGCCCGGATCGGTTTTCAAAGCTTTAACTATGGCCATTGCTTTAGACCAAAATTTAGTAACACCTGATACCACATTCACCGATACTGGTGAGGTGGAAATTGGTGGATATAAAATTCATAACGCAATGGATCGTAAATATGGCGAAGTAACGATGACCAGTGTGTTAGAGAATTCCATCAATACTGGTGCCATTTGGGTGGCGCGAAAAGTTGGATTAGAAAAATTTAGGACCTATTTACAAAATTTTGGCTTTGGTAAATTAACCGGCATTGAGTTAGGTAAAGAAGCCACTGGTAATATTTCTTCTTTAAAAAAGAAAGGGGATATCTATTTAGCCACCGCCTCTTTTGGACAGGGTATCACCGCTACGCCCTTACAATTAGTTACGGCCTTTTTGCCTTTAGCTAACGGTGGTAAATTTTATCAACCGTATTTGGTTGATCGATTGATCCGACCGAATGGTGTGGTAGAAAAAAAACAACCCATGATGTCGCAACAGGTGATCAGTCCTAAAACTAGTATGATTATTAGCGCCATGCTCGCATCAGTGGTAAAAAATGGCCACGCTAAGGGTGCGCAGATTAGCGGCTATTATGTGGCTGGCAAAACTGGTACAGCGCAAGTTGTAAATCAAGAAACTGGCAATTACGATAGCACGAAAACAATGCATACCTTTATCGGTTATGCCCCAGTAACCAATCCACGTTTTGTGATGATTACTAAATTTGATCATCCGAGCAATGTGCAGTGGGCCGATTCTTCAACCGTGCCACTATTTGCCGAGATTGCCCAATTTTTATTAAACTATTTACAAGTACCCGCAGAAATACATGAATAAAATATTTAAACAAATTTTGCAAATAATATTGAAATATCTCAGTATTTTAATATTACGCAAATATCACCCCCAAATCATTGGTATTACTGGCAGTGTTGGTAAGACCAGTGCCAAGGAAGCTATTTATACTGTTTTGTCCAAACAATATTTAGTGCGCAAGAATATCAAGAATTACAACAATGAAATAGGTGTGCCTTTAACTATTATTGGCGCTAGCAGCGGTTACCGTTCTGGTTGGCGCTGGCTAAGGGTGTTATTAAAAGCCAGCAGATTACTTATTTGGCGCATGGATAATTATCCGCAAATACTAGTTTTGGAAATGGGCGCGGATCATCCTGGCGATATTCAATATTTATTATCATTTATAAAATGTCATATTGGTGTTTTGACTACTGTCAGTGAAAGTCATCTGGAGTATTTTGGTGATATAGGAAACGTTGCCGTGGAAAAAAGAAATATTATTAGTCAGTTAGCGAAAAGCGATTTTGCTGTAATCAATATGGATAATGAAAAGGCTTGGCAACAAAAAATCTTTACTAAGGCCAGTGTTTATAGTTATGGAGAAAATGTCCAGGCTTTAATCAGAGCTAGTGATTTAACATTAATGCATCGCCAAAATGATTTTGGTTTAAATTTTAAGTTATATTATCAAGGAACAGTGGTGCCCATGTTTTTACCGCAAATTATCAGTCACCAGCAAGTATCGGCTATTTTGGTTGGTGTTGCTGTTGGTCTAATATTTAATATGAATCTCGTACAGATTGGTGAACGGGTAAATTTACATCACTCAACTCCTGGTAGAACCAAGTACATTCCTGGCGTTAAAGGAACTCATATAATTGATGATAGTTACAATTCGTCACCGATAGCTGTTATTGCCGCTTTGTCATTATTGATTGATCTGCCAATAGAAGCAGCAGGCAAGAAATGGATAGTCTTGGGTGATATGTTAGAATTAGGTCAAATTTCGGAATCAGCTCATCAAGAAATTGGTGCTCAGATCGCCAGTCGTAATATTGATTATTTGATTACCTTTGGTGAGAGAGCTCGTGATATTGCCCGCGGGGCCAGAAATAACGGTATGACGAATGATCGAATTTATTCATTCAATGATCATTACAGTATTAGCGTATTTTTGCAAGATCGAATAAAAAATCAAGATATAATTTTAATAAAGGGTAGCCAGGGAATGAGAATGGAAAAGATTGTCAAAGAAATTATGGCTGAACCAGAAAGAGCTCATGAGCTTCTTGTGCGGCAAGATAAAGAGTGGTTAAAGTAATCTCTACTTGACTTTTTGCTAAAAAAATGTAAAATGATGTTGATATAATTTTTTCTTATGCTGCTATCGTTCCACCTTCTCCGCCAAAGGCGGATACGGTGGGCAGGCTAATGGTTAGCCTCCCTGCAGGAGTCAGGGATACCAGGTTTTTCACCCTCCGGGTGACCACCCGCAGGGTGGCATCCTATAATTAATAACCAAATGAGTAAATATTATGTTTATGTATTAGTTAGTAAAAAAGATCACTCGACGTATATTGGTTACACCGAAGATATTAATAAAAGATTAAAGGAGCACAATCAAGGTAAAACAAAATCAATTAAACACAAGTTGCCAATGGTGTTAAAGTATATTGAAGAATATGATAATAAAACTTTAGCAAGAAAAAGAGAATTAGCTTTAAAACAAAATAGTTCAGCAAAAGAAAAGCTTTTTAGTCAGATATTTAAAAAATAAATTATTCTTGCCGCTATCGTCTAATGGTTAGGACACCAGGTTTTTCACCCTTCGGGTGATCGGTGAC
>PFPO01000055.1:11435-11569 GCA_002793075.1 Candidatus Komeilibacteria bacterium CG_4_10_14_0_2_um_filter_37_10 | reverse complement strand
TTAGTGATTACAAGCTGATTAGAAGCACACTTGAATGTGAACCAGATTGTTTTATTTAATAAAATTAAAACTAATTAGAATGGTAATTCTAACGTCTTGTAAGCATGGGGAAAAGACGCTGGAACGAATTATAG
>PFPO01000055.1:11251-11392 GCA_002793075.1 Candidatus Komeilibacteria bacterium CG_4_10_14_0_2_um_filter_37_10 | reverse complement strand
CCAAACATGGTTACGGCCACTTTGATCTTGCCTCGAGTCTGGTCGACATCATCAATACGACCTTCATAGTCTTTGAATGGACCATCAATGATTTTGACTGGGGTGCCTGGGGTCAATTCGATATCGACAGTTGGCTCATCA
>PFPO01000055.1:546-11188 GCA_002793075.1 Candidatus Komeilibacteria bacterium CG_4_10_14_0_2_um_filter_37_10 | reverse complement strand
GTGCCAATAAAACCAGTAACGTTGGGGGTGTTACGGACAACATACCAAGAGTCATCATTAACGATCATATTAACCAAAATGTAGCCGGGAAATATTTTTTCTTTAACTGTTTTCCGCTTACCGTTTTTAATCTTAATTTTGGTTTCCATCGGAATCAAAACATCAAAGATTTTATCTTCCATATCCATTGACTCAATTCTTTGTCGTAAATTACGCGCGACATTTTCTTCATAACCAGAATAGGTATGTAAGACATACCAGCGTCGGCCTTGTTGTTGTGTTTGCTTAGGCATAATATTTTATTTTATTATTTTATTTACTGATAAAATACTCAAATAAATAGGTAAATAGAAAATCAGCAGCTCCCAAAATAACAGCCATACCCAAAGAAACACCAATTACTAACAAAGTGTGTTTTATTGTTTCTTGCTTGGTCGGCCAAGCTACTTTTCTTAATTCTGCTCTACTATCCTTTAAATATTGAATTAATTGATTCATATTTTCGTTAAAATTGATAATTTAAGTTTTTTAAAACAGCCTTACGGCCATCTGAGTAAATCATACAACATTAATCAAAAATGGTCAATAGCAATTTCCAACGCCGGGAGTTAAACCAAGTATTTATTCAAAACTTCAGACATTTCGCTAATATTTTTTATATAATACTTTATTTCTCTTCTATATTGCGAACAGTCAATCAGATAACTATCACTTACTAAATTATGACTTTGGGCATATATATATTCGTGATGTGATGTATAGTCCCAATCATTAATATTCTTAACAATCTTATGCTTAATTGGGTTTAAGTTAATATAATTTATCAGTGTTTGCAAGTACGAATCATTATCAATTAGCTTTGTTTTTACCCTACCTTGAAATACGACACCAGTTCGATCATGCATGGAATTATAATGTTTGGCATAGGAATTGGTTAAATTAGAAACAAATCTAATTAAGGCTGAACACCGGGGGTTGCCAACTCCGGGAGTTGATTCTGGTTCCTTGATCAAAAAATGCCAATGATTAGGCAAGACCACATAAGCTAATATTTCAATTTTTGTCTTGATTTTATAAAATTCTATTTTTTCAAAAAAATATTTATAGTCCTTGTCAGTATAAAATATCGTTTGTTTGTCCACTGCTCTATTAAAAACATGATGAAATGACCCGGGATTAATTCTTCTATCAATTTTAGGCATAAAAAAACAAGATTAATTATTTATAACCCTGTCTAATATAAAAGTATGACTAACACCGGGAGTTGTCAACTCCCGGTGTTAGTGGTATTATTTAGATAGATATCTAAATATATAAATTATGAGTATCAATGAAACATTTCGGGCGCTTTCTGACCCAACTAGGCGCGATATTCTGCAATACCTACAGAAAAGTGACCTTTCGGCTGGTGAATTAAACAACCATTTTACTATGACTTTCGCCACTCTTTCACACCACCTCTCCTCCTTAAAACACGCTGGATTAGTTAGCGTTCGTCGTGATGGACAGAAACAAATTTATTCACTAAATCTTAGCGTTGTGGAACAAATCATTAATGAATACTTTATTCATTTTAAAAAATAAAATTTATGATGACCAAATTCAACATCAAAAAAGAATGGCCGGCAATTATACTTATTGCCTTGGCTACTGTTGCGAGTTTGTATTTTTATCAACACTTCCCGGAGCGCGTACCAACCCATTGGAATTTTGCTGGCGAGGCTGATGGCTATTCAGCCAAAGCTTTTGCTGCTTTCTTTTTCCCGGCGCTCATCATCGTGCTCTATTTACTATTTAATTTTTTACCAAAATTAGATCCTAAACGTGATCGCTATGAAGAATTCGTACCTGTATATTTACGTTTTAAACTGGTATTGGTTGCTTTCTTTGTAATATTGTATTTTATCTCTAGCTTGGTTGGTATTGGTTATAATTTACCCATCAATGTTGTCGTACCGATCATGGTTGGTTTATTATTTATTTTTATCGGCAACTATTTGGGCAAGATTAAACAAAATTGGTTCATCGGTATCAGAACTCCTTGGACTTTGGCCAATGAAGAAGTTTGGAATAAAACTCATCGTGTCGGTGGTTGGGCTTTTATCATTGCCGGGGTACTCTTTCTCATTACACCGCTAGTAGCTAATCGGTGGTCTATTATTGCCATCCTGATTTTGGTTGGTATTACTATTATCAGTGTTATTGTTTACTCCTACATTTTATTTAAAAAAATTAGTAAAAAGACTCCATAATTCACTAACAAATAGACTCGAGAAATTAATTTTTTAGAGTCTTTTTTTGGTTAGGCTAATCAGTAAAAATATGCTAAAATAATAGTCAGCGAGGGCCGTATTATTATTTAGCTTATTTCATGTTAAAAACTATTGTAGTTTTACCAGCTTATAATGCGGCGAAAACACTAACACAAACAGTTCAAGATATTCCTCATGATTATGTGCAGGAAATTATTTTAGTTGACGATTGTAGTAAAGACGAAACGATTGAAGCCGCAGCAGCATTGGGCTTAACTATTAAACAGCATCATTTAAACCGTGGTTATGGTGGCAACCAAAAAACTTGTTATGATACAGCCCTAGAACATGGTGCGGATATTGTAGTGATGCTGCACCCCGATTATCAATATGACCCAAAATTAATCAAATATTTTGTCGAATTAATTGGCGATAAATATTTTGATGTCATGCTGGGTTCGCGCATACGCACACGCCGCGAAGCCTTAGCTGGCGGTATGCCCCCTTATAAATATTACTTTAATAGACTGTTGTCTTTTGGTGAGAATATCGTCAGTGGTCAAAATTTATCCGAATGGCATACTGGCATGCGAGCTTATACCAAGGAGGTGCTGAAGTCGATTAATTACCATCAATTCTCCGAAGATTTTGTCTTTGATAGTCAAATGTTGTTTGCGATTATTAAAAAAGGTTATCGAATTGGAGAAATCCCCGTACCAGTACGTTACTTTGCCGAGGCTTCTAGTATTAACTGGCAACGTAGTATAAAGTATGGATTGGCTACCTTAAAAGAGATGTTTAAATTTCTAATTAGAAAATAATTCTTTCCCTCAATTCATGGCTAACTTCAAACCCCTAAAAAAATATCTACTAATACTCATTGATCAGTTTAGTGAACTGGAAAAATTTACTAGCCCCTTTCTTGATGTTGGTTGTGGTATCGGTGACATATCGCTCCACTACGCGCAAAAGGGATTTTCTGGTTTAGCTATAGATTTGGATGAACAGACAGTAAAAATAGCCAAAAAAAATTTGGAAAATTATCCACAAATTACAGTTGAACAAAAAAACGTATTTGATTTAATGGGCAAATTCAAAACCATCTTTGTTTGTGATGTTCTTGAACACATAGAAAACGATCACTTATTTATCAAGCACTTATATGAACTACTCGATGATCACGGACAAATAATTATATCAGTACCAATTCTATCTAGCGAATGGCGATGGGACGATGACTTTTATGGTCATGTTCGGCGTTATGAAATTCCCGACCTAATCTATCTATTGGGCCAGAATAACCTACGCGTCCGACAGATTTGGGATTTTACTTTTCCTTTTTTCTGGTTAATTAGAAGAATATATACTAAAATTATTCCCAAAAAAATAATTTTTAAAGACCCTTTAAATAATACTAAAAATAGTGCTCGTCAAAGTGCTTGGGATCACGGAATTCTTACAGCTCTCTTTGAAAAAATTTTATGGTGGGATCTTTTATTCAAAATACAAATAAAATTCAAAAATCATCTAGTCGGTTGCGAGTGCGTTTTGATTGCTACTAAAGAATAATATGATCAGTAAAAAAAATACACTTATTCTGTTAATTGTTTTCCTAATAGTATTTATTTTATTTCACTGGAATACTTTAAATGCGCCACTGGAACGTGATGAGGGAGAATATGCTTACAACGCCCAACTCTTGTCTAATAATTTATTACCCTATGAAAATAGTTTTCTCACTAAGCCACCATTGATTATATATCATTACTATCTGGCCCAATTAATAAAATCGCCATCAATTTGGCCGATTAGATCCATCGCCGCACTATATACTGCGGGTAGTATAGTATTATTATTTTTGATCATTAAAAAAGTAGCTAATGAAAAAATAGCTTGGTTAGGAGCGTTTATTTCCCTACCATTATTAATCGCACCTTACTTAACACTACAAGCAGCTAACACGGAAAAATTCATGATCGTACCACTCTTGGGTACTCTGCTTATTTTTTTTCAGGAAAATAAACAATCCTATTGGCATTTATTTATCGCCAGCTGTCTCTCAGCATTAGCCATATTGTTTAAACCCCTAGCACTCGCCGTTACTGCTCCGTTATTTATTATTTGGCTCATTAACAATTATCGAGAAAAGAACAATATCAAATTAATATTCCAGCAAATTTTAATTGTCATCAGTGGTCATTTAATATTGTTTTTTCTATGTTTTATTCCTTTCTTAAAATCGTGGGTCGCACTACAAAATATTTGGGAACAAGTTATCCTATTTAATTTATACTATGCCAGTCAGATGAAACAATATTTATGGTCCGTACCACTAGATTTTCTCCAAAAATTTTGGCATTATTGGTGGCACTTAATCTTAATCTTATTCGTTGGTTTTATCATTAGGCCAAAGACTTGGTGGTTCTTTTTTACCTTATTAATAATCTCTTACCTATCCGTCTTCACTTCTATTATTAATCATTACTACCTATTAGTCATCCCCTTTATTATCATTTTAGTAAGCATCGCTATTTATAAACTTTGTAACTATCTAAAATTGAGTGATGATTCCTATAACGCTTTAATTATCTTTATTACCTTTGTTTTTTTTATCATCCAAGTCATACCAATACGTAATCAATTCCTAATGAATCCTGAACAAATTACTCGCTGGATTTATGGTTTACAAGGCAATCCTTTTATTGAATCACAAATAATTGGTAAAAAAATAAAACAAATAACTCAGCCACAAGACAATATATTTATTGCCGGCTCGGAATCACAAATTTACTACTATTCGCAGAGAGTAAGTTCTTCTGCTAATATAACTTATCAGCTTAATATCGACTCCCCGCTGCGAGAAAAATACCAGCAACAAGTCGTTACTGATTTAAAAGAAAAACCTCCTACTGTCATTGTAGTAGCGCCACATCCCTTCAGCGGTTTATGGCAAGAGGGATCACCAACTATTTTTATCAATTATCTTAATCAAATATTAAAAGATCAATATCAACTAATCGGTGGTTATGTTTGGCAAGGAGATAATGGATCCTGGCAAGAACCAATAAGTAATGACGAACAATTCAATAACGCTAACTTATTACTCTTTGTTAAAAAATGAGAATAATTTTCCACAAATGGCTAGCAATATTTAATCGGTGGCACTGGTCCGCAATCGCATCTTCGTTGTTAATGATATTTATATTTTCCCTATTTTGTTTTTTGTTATATAAAAACATATCCTACCCACTACTTTGGAACAATGAATCGGAAACAGTTGATACGGCTCAACAAATACTAAAATTTGGTTATCCTAAAGTCCACGATGGTAAAAACATGCACTACATACCAGATAATAACCTCTCCATAGGCTACAAAGAGTCAGCTGATGCCAATATTACTATTCCCTGGGGTAATTATTACTTTGCCACTATCGGTGCTGAGCTTGCTCAACTGACAGATAATATTTACTGGAAAACTGCGCTTAATAGAATACCTTTTGCCACCATTGGTCTTATTGGTTTACTACTGATACTTTTATCAGTAAAAAAAATATTTTCTAATAGAAATGAATACAAACTATTTATCGCACTTTTCTTATTCTTAGAATCATTCTCTGTTTCTTTATTGCTTACTTTGCGAACGGCCCGTTATTACAGTCTGACTATCTTTATTTTGGGATGTTTTTTGTATATCTTTCTCAATCATCGATATTGGCAAAAATGCACTCCCTTAAAATATTGCACCTTAATGACCTTGATACTTTTTTGCGCTTTCAATATTAATAGTGCTATTTTTTTGTTACTGGTGTTTACCATATTAAGTAGCGAATTGTTTAACTTAATAAAAAGTTGGTTGCAAAAGAAAAAATTAGGCAACGATAAAAAGGGGGTTCGGAAAATATTAAATAATTTCCTCAAAAAAATATCCCCTCTGCTCATAACTCCTATTTTGCTGATACCGAATATTATCTTTTTTGAAACTTTTTCCACTTTAATACGTGCTAAAGAATACTATCATCTAGGTGCTGGTCAATACTTAGAAAATGTCAGAAGAATTTACTTCTACCTCAGTAATCTAGAATTATTTTATTTAGCTTTAGGTACCAAAATTTTCTTTATTGGTATTGTTCTCTATTGCTTTTATCCCAAGAAAAACAACAAACCGGATAACAATACGACATTATTTTCTTTAATCAAAATTAATTTTTTTACTAGCTATTTTTTTATTCTAACAACTTTACTCATTACGACACTTCCCTTTGCCTTTTCCTGGATTGTTCATTATCAAGCGGCACAACCATTATTAATCCTTAACTTAGTAATTGATTTATTTACTATTTATCATTTTATTGATCGCGGAAAAAATGAAACGTCTAATATTATAGTTCAAGGATTGCTAACAATCGTGATTTGCTTATTTTTTCTGGTTAATGTAAATACTTTTTTTTCTTATAATAAAGCTTATTTTTACCAACTCCATAACCAATTACGAGGGCCATTGGATTTTATTATTCCCTATATTCAAAAAAATTATTCTAATACGAGCGATTTGTCCATCGCCACGAACTACGAAGAGCTTTCTTATGTTTATTATTTAAATGCCCGATATTTACTGGGCTATTCGCAAATTAATCTCAATGAAGATCTTAAACAAATACCGGATATTGTTATTTTTCGGAAAAAATGGCAACATAATCCTGATGCTTTCAATTACTATCTATCCCAACAAACGTACCAAAAAATTTCTTTTCCCATATACGATTTTCCCACCAATGATATCGCCGAATTATTAAGCAATCGCCACTGGCTTTATAATCACCGATTTCTCACAACCTACACAAATAATCCGCAAGATCAGGTAGAAATTTATATTAAAACAAAAAAATAAAAGACAAATTAATACCCTTTATTTAATCTCAATAAACCCCTATAATCATAGCAATGATTAACACCGAGAAGCAAAATTTAATGCCTTTACAGAAAAGATTGGCCCTAAAACTGGTAAATCTTCACTACCAGACGCAAACCGGCCATCTGGGCTGTAGTTTAAGTTGCTTGCAACTTATTATTGGTTTCGTACTATTAAATCGAGATCCCAAAGATGTTTTTATACTATCCAAAGCCCATGCTGGTTCAGCGCTCTATGTTTGCCTTAATGAACTACAAGAAATTGATGACCAAATACTAGCAACTTATATGCAGAACGGGACTACGCTCGGTGTTCATCCGGTTGCCAATTGCTTTCCCAGAATTAAATACACACTAGGCTCCCTTGGTCATGGCTTACCAATAGCAACCGGTTTAGCTTTAGCAAAAAAGCTTAAAAAAGAAAGCGGTCTAGTTATTGTTCTTTTATCCGATGGTGAAACAAATAGTGGCTCTTGCTGGGAAGCAATGCATTTTGCCAAAAAACACAATTTAAATAATCTAGTAGTAATTATTGATCATAATGGTTTTCAGGGGTTTGGTGCCACAGCAGAGGTTTTGGGAGATACGGCCAGTCCCCTGCTTTGGCGCAATTTTAGTAACCAACTGATAGAAATTAATGGTCATGATCAAATACAAATAAATAATTCTTTAATTACTGCTCAAAATAATTCATCATCAGAACCGATGATTATTATCGCTAATACTATCAAAGGTCACGGTATTTCTTTCTTAGAAAACTCTGTTGCTGCTCACTATCAAATACTTAATGAGGAGCAACACAAAAGGGCTTTATTAGATTTACAAAAATATGCGTAAAGAATTTGTCCATAGTTTTATTAAAGGTATAGCCCATAAAGAGAACGTTATCTTTATTACCGGCGATCTTGGTTTTAATGCCTTGGAAGAAATAAAAAAGATTATGGGATCACGTTTTATCAATGCTGGAATCATTGAACAAAGCATCATTGGTATTGCTAGTGGTCTAGCCAGTAATGGCTTTCAAGTTTTTTGCTATAGCATTGCTCCCTTTATAACACTGCGTTGTCTGGAACAAATAAAACTGGACGTCGCCTTACCTCAATTACCGGTATTTATTATTGGTAATGGTGGTGGTTATAGTTACGGACTAAACGGACCAACACATCACACCCTGGAAGACCTTGGTTGTCTTTCTACTTTACCAAATTTTAATTGCTATACACCAGCTTTTTTTAGTGACCTAGATTATTGCTTAACTGACATCATGCAAAACAATAAACCAGCTTACTTACGTTTAGGTTGGTCTAAAAATAATTGGCCAACCACGTCACCAATTAACGATGCTCCGTGGTTAAAACAAACACCGCAACCAAAACTAACAGTTCTGGTTTCTGGTCCACTTATTTACAATGTCTGGCCAACTATCAACAACCGGACAGATGTCGATCTTTTTAGTATTATCAAAACCCCGCTGACCAAAATACCTACCGATCTCGCAGTAAGTTTACAAAATAGCCACAATTTACTGGTTTTGGAAGAACACCAGGCAATGGCTAGCCTTGGTACCAACATAAGTTGGCTTATTCATCAAGAAAATTTATCTTTAAATAAATTTACTCACCGATACGCTCTCGGTTACCCGCATAATCTTTACGGCGATCAAGAATATCACCAAAATGTAAGTGGTCTAGATCAAAATAGCTTAGACCAATTAATAAACGCTCTAACGAAATAAACTATGTCGTCAAAATTAAGTTTAGAACAAATCATTACCTCACTACCAGGACCGATTCTTGTTTTTGGCGCTAATAGTTTTATCGGCCTTAATTTAATACAAACAATAGCTGCTCAGCGAACTGATTGTCTGGCTATTATCAATCCGCAGAGTACACCGTGGCGATTAAAACTAACAGATATTCCCGCTGACAAAATACGATCTTGCGATATCACGGCACCAACAGATGTGCAAAATTTATTACAGCAATGGAAACCCGCCATTATTTTTAATCTAACTGCTTATGGCTCCAACTCAATTCAACAAGAGGCGGAAAAAATTTATCAAACAAATCTGCTAGGCGCTCTCAATATTTTACAAAATGCTCATACTTATCAAGCCTACGTACAAACTGGTAGTAGTTCTGAATATGGCTTGAATAGTTCAGCGCCAGCGGAAAATGATCTCTGTCAACCCAATAGTCACTATGCCGTAGCAAAATTATCCAGCTATTATTTGCTAAACTACTATGGTAAAATCTTACAAAAACCAGTAGTCCATTTACGTCTCTATTCTATTTATGGCCCTTGGGAAGAGCCTAATAGATTGATACCAAAAATTGTTGCGACCGCTCAAGAAAAACAATTTCCACCACTAGTCAATCCGGATATTAGTAGAGATTTTGTCTACATTAGTGATTGTGTAGAAGCGATAATTCGTGCAGCAGAAACTATTATCAAAGATCAGAATGTTTATGGTGAGGCAATAAATATTGCCAGTGGTCAAAAAACAACTATCGCTGAACTAGCCGATTTAGTAAAAAAAATATTTAATATATCCCACGATCCTCAATGGGGAACCATGCCCGATCGCCAGTGGGATCTTGTTGATTGGTATGGTCAGTTTACAAAAGCCCAGGAACTACTGCATTGGCAACCACTAACAACACTGGCTGATGGTTTGCAAAAAACTGCCGCGTGGCAAAAATTAATAGACTATCAAAATGTTTTTTTACCAGCAGCCACAGCCACTACTAAGAAAAAAATAAGTTGCATCGTTGCTTGCTATCGTGATGAACAAGCTGTTCCCTATATGCACCAACGTATTATTGCTACTATGAGTAAACTTGATGTGAATTATGAAATAATTTTTGTTAATGACTGTTCACCGGATAATACCCAAGCGGTATTGGAAAAAATATGTGCCGCCGACCATCGTGTGATTGCTGTTACCCATTCCCGTAATTTTGGATCACAAGCTGCCTTTATTAGTGGTTTAGAAATTGCTCGTGGTGACGCCGCCGTGCTGATGGATGGTGATTTACAGGATCCACCAGAATTAATCACCAAATTTTATGAGCAATGGCAAGGCGGTTATGATATAGTTTACGGTCGGCGAGTCAAGAGAGAAGCTTTGTGGTTAATGAATATTGCTTACAAATTATTTTATCGTATTTTTAAAAAATTATCTTATCTTAACATACCGACCGATGCGGGAGACTTTGCACTATTGGACCGTAAAGTATACCAACAATTGATTAGTTTTCCCGAAAAAGATCTTTTTCTCAGGGGTTTAAGAGCTTGGATTGGCTATCGTCAAATTGGTGTTGATTATCTAAGACCAGAAAGAATGTTTGGACGAACGACTAATAACCTGCGGAAAAATATTTGGTGGGCCAAGAAAGCTATTTTCTCGTTTAGCTATGCACCGTTAGAATTCTTAAGCGACGCTGGTATCCTCCTAACTCTCTTATCACTACTTGGTAT
>PFPO01000055.1:0-478 GCA_002793075.1 Candidatus Komeilibacteria bacterium CG_4_10_14_0_2_um_filter_37_10 | reverse complement strand
AATATTAAATCTTTCTCTAACCTCGGGGTTTAACATAAGGTCTAAATATCTTTGCCTATATCGAAGCTCTGTGTCTTTAAGACCAAACCATTCATTTGGAAGCGGCAGAATCGACTTTGTGAGCAAAATAAATGAAGTTGGGGCTACCGATATTTCTCCGGAGGTTGTTTTAACAACTTCCCCCTCAATACCAATAAAATCTCCCAAATCCAGAAGCTTAATATTTTTATAATCATCTTCTAGAAGATCTTTTCTAAAAAATATTTGAATCTTTCCTGTTTCGTCTTTTAAATTTGCAAAAGCAATGTTTCCATGCTCTCTGAAAGAAAATAATCTTCCTGCAATTTTTACAATTTTTCCCAGAGAGTTAAGCGCCTGATCAACTGTGTTTTTTTTATCAAAAGAGGATGGATATGGGTTTATTCCTAAATCCTTTAGTTTTTTCAATTTGTCTATTTTTGCTTGTCTTAAATCCGAT
>PFPO01000054.1:9688-10019 GCA_002793075.1 Candidatus Komeilibacteria bacterium CG_4_10_14_0_2_um_filter_37_10 | reverse complement strand
AGTTGCCGACTGGAGCGGCAATGCTAATCATGGCACCCTTAGCATCGGTGCCTCCGGTACCCAAAACTCCGTCGGCACTTGTTCTGTTGGTACCTCCGCCGCCTGGACCAACGGCGCCACCGGTAAACTAAATTCTTCTATTAATCTCGACGGTTTAGACGATTATATTAAAGTCACCAGTGCCACCGGAGGCATTCTCAATCCTTTAGATAATCTTACTTTGAGTACTTGGGTATATTGGGGTGGTGCCGGTACCGGAACACCGTACATTATTTCTAAGGGTTGGGGAGATGTTTATGAACTTACTCTCTCCAGCGGAAGACCCAGACTA
>PFPO01000054.1:0-9597 GCA_002793075.1 Candidatus Komeilibacteria bacterium CG_4_10_14_0_2_um_filter_37_10 | reverse complement strand
CTTATGATTCACAAAGCACAGCTTTGAATTTATATCTCAATGGTAAATTGGATGGTTCCACAACATCAACAATCTATCGCGATGAAAGTTTATCGGTTGGTTGTCGTATTGGCGATTATGCTGGTGGTGGTTATAATTTTAATGGTCAAATAGATGAAGTTAAAGTGTATAATTACGCCCTAACCGCCGAGGATATCAAAAAAGATTACAATCAAGGCGCCACGACGCAAATAGGGAGTGGTGTTGAATCTGGTAGTACTGGCGCAGCGCCTGTGGCGCACTGGCGACTGGATGATAATACAGGTACTTCGGCCGTTGATTTTAGTGGTAATGGTAGTACTGGTACGCTAACCAATGGACCTACTTGGACAGTTGGTAAGATTGGACCGGCTGTGAAATTTGACGGTGATAATGATTTTATCAGTATAGGTGATACACTAGGCACACTCACTGAAGGGACGGTTTCCTTGTGGTTCAAACGTCATACATCAAAGCCGACTTATCAAATGATGTTTACTGACGGTGGTTCGCAGTTAGAAATTTGTTATAACACCGATACATTATATTTTTATGTTAATAATGTGCGCGTTGCTACCAGTTCTGCTAATAGTACTAACTGGAATCATGTAGAAGGAACTTTTAGTGAAACCGGTAATTTTCAGCGTTTATATTTGAATGGGGCTTTGGTTAATAGTTCTACCTATCCGGGCGACGCCACTGCAGCTGTTCGCTATTTAGGTAGTAGAAATGCTACTTTTCCTTTTGATGGCGTCATTGATGAGGTAAAAGTTTATAACTATGCTCGTACCACAGCGCAAGTGGCTTACGACTACAATCGTGGTGAGCCAATTGGCTATTGGGCGTTGGACGATGGATCAGGTGTGGCCACCCGAGATTTTAGTGGTAATGGCAGTTCCGGAACGCTCACCAATGCCACTTGGACTACCAGCGGTAAATATGATAATGCTGTTAGCTTTGATGGCGCTGGTGACTGCGTTAACGTTGGTGATCCCAGTAGCGGAGTACTAGATTTTGGTACTGGTGATTTCAGCACCGGCGCTTGGGTTTATTTAACCAGTGCGCCCGGTGGCTATGTTGGCGTTTTAAATAAAGGTGGTTCCGGCGCAGTTGGTTATGGTATTAATATTGGTTCCAATAGTAAAATCTATGTCATGATTCAAGCCACTGGCGGCACCAATCAAGGTTTTGCTAGTACTGCCACCTTAGCTACTGGTACCTGGTACCATATTTTAGCAACTTATGATCGTGATGATGTTATGAAATTATATATTAACGGCGTCTTGGATAAATCCAATGGTTATAGTGCTGGCAATGACGGTTCGGTTAATAATGCTTCTAATTTAACTTTTGGTACTTACTCTGATTGTGGTCAGTATTTTCTTAATGGCAAATTAGATGACGTTCGTGTTTACAACTATGCTCTGACAGCTGAGCAAGTAAAGCAAGCCATGATTCAAGGCGGTAGTGCTCGTTATTAATTTATATTAATAAGTAGTTAAGTAATTTAATTATCATACGACACAATGAAGACAAAAATGTTATAATATTGCATATTTATATATCCATAAGTAGGCGAGCGCTAGCTTCCGCCGCCCGCTGCGCCAAAGCGCTAGTGTGGCGAGGAGGCGAATCCCGCCAACGGCGGGTGAAGCAATCCAGAGCCCCAGCGCTAGCTCAAATGTCCATTACAATACACACTAACTGTCACACCGGGCATGACCCGGTGTCCAGCACACATTTTGTTGCTACTATGACTTGACGTAAAATAAAAGCAATTAGGAGCTGGTTTCTGGTTTTCACCAGAAAGACAAGACTTTATTTGTTAGCGCTAGCTTCCGCCAATGGCGGACCCGCCTTTGGCGGGCAAACCCAGCATGTCATTGCGATCCAGCCTTTCGCGAAAGGCTGGAGAAGCAATCCATTCCCCCTATTGTCGCACCAGCCACTACCCATTTGTCACTTCGACGATCCAAGCCCTTCGCGAAGGGCTGGAGAGGAGAAGTCTCTCGCGTATGCGAGAAAAGATCGTATGTTTTCCCAGACGAGCTGGGAGATTTCTCACCCTACTATCGTAGGGATTCGAAATGACTGTGCTTTGGGTGGCCAGAATAAAATCAACAACCAGCATAAACAAAAATGTTATAATAACACAAATCAGTTAATGAAACACAAACTTAACAAAAACAGAATATACTATGTCGCCAGCATCCTCACGATTGCTATTATTGTCGTTGTCGG
Source organism: Candidatus Komeilibacteria bacterium CG_4_10_14_0_2_um_filter_37_10 (assembly GCA_002793075.1). Taxonomy (NCBI): domain Bacteria; phylum Candidatus Komeiliibacteriota; species Candidatus Komeilibacteria bacterium CG_4_10_14_0_2_um_filter_37_10. The sequence continues at coordinate 7,338 of PFPO01000054.1, read as the reverse complement.
TATCGTCTATCTAATCCGCAAACCAGAAAGTGCTGCGGCATGGCCTCTGGCCCTACGGGCCATCGGCCCGGAGGGTTCAACGACGACTTATTTTAACTTTATGTCTTATTACATTTATTGTTAAAAAATGAAAATCAAGATCAGTAAAAAGAATATTTATTATATCGCCAGTATTATTACTACAGCCGTTATTATAGTTGTTGGAATTGTTTATTTTTTCCGCAATCCTGAGTCAGCAGCAGCGTGGTTTAATGACGACTGGTACTATCGCCAGAGCGTCCCGATTACCAATGCTGGCTCAGCTCTCACTGACTACCAAATAGCCATTACCTTAGACACGGCCACGCTAATTACCGCTGGTAAAATGCAATCCGATTGCGATGATATTAGATTCACTGACGCTCAAGGCAATGTTCTACCTTACTGGATTGAGGAGAATAACCCTGGCTGTAATAGCGCCACTACCAAAATCTGGACCAAAGCATCTTCTGTCCCAGCAGGTTCTTCAACTATCTATTTATATTATGGTAACAAAAGCATTACCAGTGCCCAGGACGGTAATGATACTTTTATTTTTTTTGACGACTTCAGTGGTACTTTAAGTAAGTGGACATCTGATGGTAATTGGTCAATATCTTCTGGTCGCGCAATGCATAGCAAGACCAGCGGTACATGGGATTACATTTATGCTGATGTACCACCGGCGGTTAATTCTATTATTGAGTCCAGATTAGGCTACTTACAAAATGACGGATCAACGCACCATGAACTTGGTTTATTTATCAGAGGCACGGGCACTGGCGACAGTGCTAATATTCAAAATATTGTTAGGATAGAGGATGCTAATTTATATTATAATAATTACGCCACAACCCAAACGCCAGCAATTACCACGGCTTACAATACTTATTATAAGGAAACCTTTGTTGCCTCAGCTGGTAATATAGTAGCAAAATTGGATGATGTTACTAAGGTTACTGATACTACCGCCCACACCACAGAATCAAAAATTGGTTATCGTGCCGTACAGGCTGAAGGATATGTTGATTGGATCATGGCCCGGCAATATGCTGCTACTGAGCCGACCGTTGGCTCTTTAGGCACGGAAGAAAAAGGTACGGCCCCTATTGCTTATTGGCGTTTTGATGAAGGGAATGGAACTATTGCTGGTAACAATATTTTTCCTGGTGTTGAAGCGACTGGTGGTACCATTCAAGACATTAATGGTTATCGTATTCATACTTTTACTGGTGCGGGAACATTTACTGTCACTAAAGGCGGTAATGTTGAAGTTTTGGTAGTGGCTGGTGGTGGTGGCGGCGGATCATCAGCGGCCAGTGGTGGCGGTGGCGGTGGCGGTGGTGCTGGTGGTTTAATCTATCAGGCCACATATGCAGTTACTCAAGATCAGGCCGTACCAGTAACCGTTGGTACTGGTGGTGCCCCAGGAACAACTGGCGCTAATTTACCAGGTGTCGCTGGTGGCAATTCATCATTTGGATCAATCACAGCTACTGGCGGTGGACGTGGTGTGCAACAGCAAGCAAATGGTTTTGCCGGTGGTTCTGGTAGTGGCGGTGGTTATAATGGTTATACAACCGTCACCTATGGCGGTAGTGGTGTTGCTGGTCAAGGAAATGCTGGTGGTAACACACCACAGCTTTCTTGGGCTGGCGGCGCTGGCGGCGGTGGCGCTGGTGGACCAGGTGGCGTTAATAAAGCAAATCATGGCGGTGGTGATGGTGGTTTAGGTTTAACATATTCTATTTCTGGTAGCGCAGTAACTTATGCTAGAGGCGGTAGTGGTGGTTCAAATAATCCAGCTGCCAGTGTGGCCAATACTGGTGAGGGCGGTGATGCTGCCTATGCTCAAGCAACTGCTTATGCTGGTGCTGATGGTGTGGTGATTATCCGTTATCCTCTTGGTAATAATGGCACCTTAACGAATATGTCAGCAACGCCCTCACCAACTTCAGGTTGGCAGACAGAAGACAAATGCGTCAGTGGAAAATGTTTGGCATTTGATGGGACAGATGATTATGTTAGTAATGGAAACAGCACAGTTATTAATTTTTCTAATAATGGAACATTTACTTTTAGTGTTTGGGTTAAGCCCAATACATTAGTATCAGCTTGGCGGCGAGGCATCATTGTACAAGAGAGCTATTTAACCAGTGGCTATCGTTTTGGTTTTGTTAATGGCGGTCAACCTGTATTTTGGACAAATCAGAGCGGTGGTACACTAAGTCTTAGTTCATCCACAAATTTAGTGGCTAATCAGTGGAATCATATAGAAGTTACTTATGATAATCAGCAAGCATACATGTATTTAAACGGTGTGCAAACCGGGAGTGCTACTGGTACTTATGTCTCAGGTACTAATACTATGCAAATTGGTTATCAAGTAAATGAAAAATTTAGTGGTCTGATTGACGATGTTAAAGTTTATAACTACGCCCGGACAACTGCTCAAGTTTTACAAGATTATAATGCCGGGTTGTCTGGTATTAGCGCAGCTAGTGGCGCCAGTACCACCATGGGCGCCACCAGTCAAAAGTGGATGTCCGATAACTTAGTTGGTTACTGGAAGATGGATGAGAGTAGTTGGAATGGTACTCCTAATGAAATGGTAGACTCTAGCGGTAATGGCGGTCATGGCGTAGCTGTTAGTGGCGCCACAACTACCACTGGTAAATTTGGTAATGCTGGCAGCTTTGATGGCGTTGACGACTATGTTTCCATCTCTGATGCCAATTTAACCACTGATGACTTCACGGCTTTTACCATGAATATGTGGCTTTATGCCACCAGTGCGAACTTAGCTGACCCTTGGATCTACTGGGGCCTGGGTTACTCTTATGGCGCTGGTTGTACTGGGAGCAAAGTTGATTTTTCTACCTATGATACTTCCACCCAGCAAACATGTTCCAATACTGTTTTCCCGGTTAATTCCTGGGCCATGTTAACTATGACTTATGATAGTGTTACTGGCCTGAAGCGAATTTATATCAATGGCGTATTAGATGCCACAGAAAGCGGTGTCACTGGCACCATGGCTGCTGGCTCAGATTTATACTTTGGTGATATTTATGCTGCTAATTTTACTGGCAAGATGGATGAAGTCCGTATGTACAGTCGCGCCCTTTCCGCTGCTGAAGTTTCTAAGCTATATGAGTGGGCGCCAGGACCGCTGGCTTACTGGAAGCTGGATGATAATACGGGTACTACTGTTAATGATTCCAGTGGCAATGGCTATGCTAGCTCTACTTTTACGACACCAACTTGGACCGTTGGTAAGCGTGGTAGTGCCTTGAATTTTGATGGTAATGATATTATTGGATTTACTTATAGTGGCACCTTACCAGCCTTAACGATCGGTGTATGGATTTATCCAACAGATGTTAGTGGTTGGAAAGCAATTTTGCAAACCTCTGATACTGGCGATCGAGCTTTTTATGTTAGGGCGGGATATTTACATTTTTATAATGGGGCTGAAACTTGCAATTCATCTTTGGCAGTAGCAGCTAATCAGTGGCAGTATGCTGTTATGACCATTGATAGTAGTGATGCTGTTAAATACTATTTGAATGGTAAGCCAGCTGGTGGTTGCGCTGGGGGCGCTAGTGCCAGAGTAGCAACTTATTTTCATTTATCCGGTCGATTAACAAGTGATACGGAAAATTTTGTTGGTAAAATTGATGATGCTAAGATTTATAACTATGTTCGTACTTCCAAGCAGATTATGGAAGATATGGGTGCTGGCGTTGCCGGTCCGATGGCTTATTGGCTATTTGAAGAGGGTCAAGGTAGCTCAGTACTTGATGCGACTGGCAATGGCTTTGCCGGTACCTTGACCATTGGTGCGACTGGTACTCAGACAACAGTTACCCAAGCCAGGCAGAATGGTATTTTGGGTAAGTTTGGTAAAAGTTTAAATTTTGATGGTACCGACGACTATGTTGATTTGGGGAATGTTACAGCCCTGAACTCTTTCGCTGATTATTTTAGCGTTTCTGCCTGGGTTAAAACCAGTGTGAATAGTGGCATTCAAACCATTGCTGGTCGGGATAATGATTGGCGTTTATTAAAAAATAGTACTAGTTATGTTTTTGAACATCGCAACACCAGTCAAAATATAGTTTATTCTCAATCGGTTAATACCTCCACTGATTGGGTGCATGTTGTTGCTACTTTTAGTAAAGACGAAGGATATGCCAAACTATATTTGAATGGTAAGCTCGTTGATAGTGATGCTCAGGCTGGTACTACCAGGTCTGGTGATACTCATAATTATATTGGTTGTAACTATGCTTATCATGGTGACGGTTATTATAATGATTATTTTTTTAATGGTAAGATTGATGATCTTAAATATTATTCTTACGCTTTGACCGCTGCTGATGTTTTAAAAGATTACAATCAAGGCGGCTCCCTCAGAGCCGGTGGCAACACCGAGGCCGGGGATACTGGTAACACGCCTGTTGCCTGGTGGAAAATGGATGATAACACGGGTACTTTAGCCGTTGATTCCAGCGGCAATGGTTATACTGGTACATTAGCCAATAGCCCTACTTGGACGGCTGGAAAAAATGGTAGTGCTTTAAAATTTAATGGTACCAATCAAACAGTTTCCACTGTATCTTTGCAAAGTGCTTTGAACGGCAAGGCTGCTATGACGATGTCGGCTTGGGTTAAGCCGGTTAATATTACTACTAATAGATATTATGAAATTATGCGTCAGCAAGGCACACCGGATTTACTATTTGCCTTTCAAGAATACGGAACCATTATGTCTTTTGGTCTTTATACAGCCGTCAGTTATTCAGAGTTGGATGTACCGATTACCGCTAGTAATTACACTGACGGTAGATGGCATCACTTTGAAGCTGTTTATGATGGAGCAACTAAGAAAATGTATATTGATGGTATTTTACAAACCACAACGGAAAGTAAGACTGGTGCGATAGTTGCCTCTAGTTCAACAAATTACATTGGCTCATCTCAAGGTGTTGGTGAGTATTTTAATGGCCGAATAGACGATGTCAAAGTTTATGACTATGCTCGGACCCCAGCGCAGGTGGCTTATGACTACAATCGCGGTAAGCCAGTTGCCTATTGGGCGATGGACGAGGGTAGTGGTTCCACCATTCGTGATTTTACTGGCAATGGTAATACCGGTACCTTGACCATCGGTGCCACTGGTACGCAGACAACTACCACGCAAGCTTGGACCGCTGGTGCCAGTGGTAAGTATGGCACCAGTTTGAATTTTGATGCTAACGACGATTATTTTTCAGTTACCAGTAACTCTACAATTAATATGACAACAGATATGAGTATTAGCCTGTGGCTCAAGCGTACCTCTATTGCTGGCGCACAAACTAGGACTAATATTTTATTTAAATTAGCTACTAGCACTAATCCAATTAGACTTGGTTATTGTCTAGATATTAATAATACAACCAATAAACTTGAGGCTTGGTGGGGGATTAATACGGGTTATAATACTTCTACTTCCAATTCGGCTATCACTGATACGAATTGGCATCATATTGCAATTACCAGGTCTGGTACGCAAGTATATATGTATATTGATGGCAAGTTAGATCAAAGTAATACTTATTCTGAAAGCAGTTGGAATATTTCTAATCAAAATTTATTAATTTCAGCTAATACGTGGGATAGAAATAGTGTTAATGGTCAAATGGATGATCTGCGTATTTACAACTACGCCTTAACTGCTGAGCAAGTAAAGCAAGCCATGATTCAAGGTGGTAGTGCTCGTTATTAATTGTCTGTCACACCAGCCACTACCCATTTGTCACTCCGATCCCGCCCCCCGTCCAGCCTTTCGTGAAAAGCTGGACAAGCGAGAGGCGGGATCGGAGTCTCTCAGCTTGTCTGAGCGGTGAAAGTACTTTAATTAATAAAAACGTTTCCTACATCTACCCACGCTTGTCTTTGCCTGCCTGCCGGTAGGCAGGCGATGATTCAAGGCGCCAGCGCTCGTTATTAATTGCCTGTCATTGCGAGGAATGTAGTGACGAAGCAATCCAGAGCCCAGCGCTAGCTCAAATGCCCGATGCAATACACACTCAACTGTCACACCGGGCCAGGACCCGGTGCCCAGCTCATATTTCGCTGCTACTATGACTTAACGTAAAATAAAAACAATTTGGAGTTGGCCTCTGGTTTCCATCAGAGAGACAAGATTTTATTTGTCGGCGCTAGCTCAAACTCTGTTTGTCATTGCGATCCACCGTGCCAAAGGCGGGCGGAGAAGCAATCCATTTCCCCCAATTACCAGACACACTCCATCGTCAAAAATAATAATTTATGCTAAAATACCACTATGTCTGATATTAAACCATTTATTCGGTCCAATAATACGCAAATGGAGCAACCCCACGAGGTTAGTCGCATTTTTTTTCAAAGTAAGAAAATACTAAGCATTATTATTACTGTAATCATCTTAGCTCTGGTTGGTTATTGGTTATTTAGCAATGGCCCTACTACTAATTATTTATCCACCTTTCAAGTCAAAGAAGGTGGTTGGCAAGCAGTATTTTTGAATAATAATCAAACTTTTTTCGGCCGGGTTACTGCTATCAATCAAGAAGTCGTTGTTTTAGAAGAGATTTATTATTTACAAGGACAGCCAGCATTACAAACCGGTGAGCAACCGAAAGAAACTGATTTGTATGTCCGAAAATTGGGTAAAGAAGCACATGGGCCAGAGGACAAGATGATTATTCCTATTAGTTCCATCAGTTATTTAGAGAACTTAAGTATTGATGGTACTATTGTGCGTTCCATTCTGCGTAATAATGATAAAGAAGCACCAGCCAAATAATTTTCTATGAGCATGCGTTTTTGGTTAGCAAAAATTAAAAGTTATTGTGATAGCGAGAAGCTGGTATGGCTACTCATTTTTTTTATTGTTTTGTGGAAGTTTGGCGGTTTGTTGCAGGGCGGACTACTGCCTGGCTGGGATACTATGCCGCACTATTATGGCTTGGAGCAAATGGCCAAATTTTTAAGCGCTGGTCACTGGACCGGTTATAATATGCAATGGTTTGGCGGTTTTCCCATGTTTGATTTTTATGCGCCATTAGTACTGACTACCATTGCGTCCATTTACTTGGCTCTCTTTAAATTAGTACCATTAGTCATTATTTATCGCTTATTTATTTTTGCCTCAATATTCTTTTTTGTTTGGACTTTCCGTTTTTTTTGCTTAACCTATTTTGGCAACAAAACCAAGTACACCAGTTTTATTTTGGCTTTGGCTTTTTTGTTTTATCCAAAATTACTGGCTAACTATGGTTTAGGAGCGGC